>JALGUI010000006.1 GCA_029820915.1 Candidatus Zipacnadia bacterium
GCCGCCGCGAGCAACCTCGAGGCGGCGCGCGAGCGCTACGCCGAGGGCGTGGTGGATGTCATCGCCATCACCGACGCCGAGCTGACCTGGCGCCGAGCGGCGGGCCGGCTGGTGCAGTCGCGCTATGATCGCATCGTCGCGCACTATCGGCTTCTCGCCGCCGCGGGTCGTCTCCGCACGACTGTGGGGGCGGACGCACAGGCCCGCGAAGGCGATGAAGCCGGGACGGTGGTCGAACCATGAGGCGGATTGCCGTCGTCGTCGGAGCAATCGCAATTGTCGTCGCCGGCGTGTGGTGGTTCCGCCGTGGGGGGGAGGCCGACGAGGCCGAGGCGGAGCTGGCGACGGCCGAGGTAGTGCGTGGGGACCTGCGCGTGACCGTGTCGGCGACCGGCGTGCTCGAGCCGCTGACGACCGTCGAGGTCAAGTCGCGCAGCGGCGGCGAGATCGCCGTCATGTACGTCGAGGCGGGCGACTACGTCGAGGCCGGGCAGCTCATCGCGCAGCTAGACCCGACCGAGCTGCAGGGCAAGGTTGACCAGGCCGCGGCGCAGGTGCGGTCCGCGTCGGCCCGGGTGGACCAGGCGCAGTACTCGGCACAGGCGCAGACGGCGCAGACGCGCACGGGCATCGCGGAGTCGCGCGCCTCGCTCGACGCCGCCCGGGCGCGACTGCGGCAGGCCGAGGCACAGCTCGAGCAGACGCGCAGCACGTCCGAGCAGCAGGTCGAGCAGGCGCGGGCCGGCGTGCGGTCGGCACGGGCGCGGCTGGCGCAGGCGAAGGCGCAGGCGGAGGCCGAGCCGCACCTGGTCGCCGCGGACGTGCGTCAGGCGGAGGCGGGGCTGGAGCGCGCCAGGCAGGACCTGGCGGTGCTCGAGGCCGGGTCGCGGCCGCAGGAGATCGCGCAGGCGCGGGCGCGCGTGGCCGAGGCCGAGGCGGTCGCCGACAATGCGCGCACGGAGCTGGGGCGCCAGGAGCGGCTGCTGACCAGGGGCTTCGTGTCCGAGCAGGCGGTGGACGCCGCCCGTCGCAGCCATGAGACCGCGACCGCCCAACTCGAGTCCGCCCGCCAGGCTCTGTCGCTGGTGGAGGCGGGCCCGCGCGCTCAGGAGATCGAGCGGGGGCGCGCGGCGGTGGCGCAGGCTGAGGCGGGGCTGGAGGCCGCGCGCACGCGGGAGGTGTCGGTGCGCGTGCGGGCCGGCGAGCGTGAGTCGGCGGAGGCGGGCGTCGCCGAGGCCGAGGCGTCGCTGCGCGTGGCGGAGGCCGGGCGCCGGCAGGTTGACGTGCGCGAGAGCGACGTGGAAGCCGCCCGGCGCGCCGTGGACCAGGCGGCCGCGGCGCTGGAGCGCGCGGACGCGGGCTCGCTGAGCGATGCGTCGCAGGCGCTTGACATCGACGTGGCGATGGCCGAGCTGGTGCGCACCCAGTCGGCGCTCGATGACGTGCGATACAACTTCGACAACACCACCATCGTGGCGCCGCGCGACGGCGTAGTGCTCGAAAAGCACGTTGAGGAGGGCACCGTCATCCCGGCGGGCACGGCGGCACTCGCGCAGGGCACCGCCATCGTCACCATCGCCGACATCACCGAGATGTACGTGCTGGCGGAAGTGGATGAGGTGGAGATCTCGCGTCTCGCCCTCGACCAGCCCGTCGAGATCAAGGTGGAGACGCTGCCGAACGTGCAGATTCGCGGGCAGGTGGAGAAGATCTTCCCGCGGGGCACGGAGGACGCGAACGTCGTCTACTTCCAGGTGCGCATCCGCGTCGTGGACCTGCACCCCAAGCTCCGGCCGGGGATGACCGCCGACGTGAGCGTTCTCACCGCCGAGCGCGAGGGCGTGCTGCTGGTGCCCGACGCGGCCATCGACCGCTCGGGTGGTAAGGCGGTCGTGGAGGTTGTAGAACGCGAGGGCGCCGAGCCGGTCGAGCGCGAGGTCGAGGTGGGCGTAACCGACTGGGAGGAGACGGAGATCATCAGCGGGCTCGAGGAGGGCGAGCAGGTCGTGCTGCCCTCCGCGGCGGCGGGGATGTTCGGGCCCGAAGAAGACGGCCGAGGGACCGACGCCGCGCGCAGCGCCCGGCGCGCCACCGGGATGATCGGCCACACCAGGAGATAGGGCCGCTAGGGGCACGGAGCAGGACACGATGGCACTGATCGAGGTCAGGGACATCCACAAGGTCTACCACATGGGCGAGGTCGAGGTGCGCGCGCTGCAGGGCGTGACCCTCGACATCGAGGGCGGCGACTACGTCGCCATCATGGGGCCGTCGGGCTCGGGCAAGTCCACGCTCATGAATCTGATCGGCTGCCTGGACACCCCCACCGAAGGCAGCTATCTGCTGGACGGCGAGGACGTGTCGCACCTGAGTCCCGATCGGCTGGCGGCCGTGCGCAACCGGCAGATCGGCTTCGTCTTCCAGCAATTCAACCTCCTGCCCCGGGCTAGTGCGCTGCAGAACGTCGAGCTGCCGCTGGTCTACGGGGGCGCCGGCAACACCCGCGAGCCGGCCATGCGCTCCCTCGAACGCGTCGGGCTGGGCGACCGAGCGCACCATCGCCCACGGGAGCTGTCCGGCGGCGAACAGCAGCGCGTGGCGATCGCCCGCGCGTTGGTCAACAATCCGAACATCGTCCTGGCGGATGAACCGACCGGCAACCTCGACACGCGCACGGGTGAGGAGATTCTGGTGCTCTTCGACGAACTCAACGCGGACGGCATCACGATGGTGGTGGTGACTCACGACGCGCGCGTGGCGGGCGGCACCCGGCGCATCGTGCGGTTCGTCGATGGCAACATCGACACCGACCAGATCAACCACCAGGGCGCCCCGGGGGGGAATCATGCATGAACCTGCTCGAGGCGTTGCGCGCGGCGTACGCGAGCCTGATGGCCAACAAGTCGCGGTCGCTGCTGACCATGCTCGGCGTGATCATCGGCGTGGCGGCGGTGCTCGTGGTGGTGGCCATCGGCGAGGGGCTCAAGGCGGACACGCTCGATCGCATCCGCTCTCTGGGCACGAATCTCATCATGGTCTTCCCCGGTGCGGGCCGCGGCTTCGGGCCGACGACCAGGCCGGGGCGGCTGACCGAGGAGGACGTGGCGGCGCTGCGCAGCGGCGCTCGACAGATATCGGCCATCGCGCCGGTGGTGCAGACCAGTGTGACGGCCAAGTACCGCAACCTCACGCACAGCACGCAGGTGGTGGGGACGAACACCGACTGGGCGCACGCGATGGCCTTCGAGATTGCCGAGGGCCGGTTCCTCAGCGACAGCGAGGTGCGGGCGCGCTCGCGCGTCGCGGTCATCGGGACGGAGGTCATGACCGAGCTGTTCTACGGGCGGGCGCTGCTGGGCGAGTTCATCCGCCTCAACGGCGTGCCCTTTGAGGTCATCGGGATCCTGGAGGAGAAGGGCGGCGGCTGGGGCAACCCCGACAACCAGATTGTCATCCCGATGAGCACGGCGCGCCAGCGGCTGGTGGGCAATGCGAACGTCTCGAGGATCTACATCTCCGCCGCCAGTGAGGGCGTAGTGCCTGACGTCATCGAGAGCGTCAAGCAGGTCCTGCGCCGCACCCACCGCGTGACCGAGATGACCGAGGACTTCCGCATCCGCGACCAGACCGAGTTCCTGGCCACGATCAGCGAGACCACCGGGCAGCTCACGATGTTTGTGGGGGGCATCGCGCTGGTGTCGCTGCTGGTGGGCGGCGTGGGGATCATGAATATCATGCTGGTGTCGGTGGCCGAGCGCACGCGCGAGATCGGCATCCGCAAAGCCGTGGGCGCGCGCCGCCGCGACATCCTGGCCCAGTTCCTCATCGAGTCCACGCTGCTCAGCGTCATCGGCGGCCTGATCGGCATCGCCATCGGCTTCTCGGTATCGCGCGCGCTGGGCGGAACCCTGGGGTGGCAGACGGTGGTGCCGATGTGGTCGGTGGTGGCGGCCTTCCTGTTCTCCGGCGCGGTCGGCGTGTTCTTCGGCTGGTACCCGGCGCGCACGGCCGCGATGCTCGACCCCATCGAGTGCCTGAGGTACGAGTAGCGGCGAACGGCGGCAACGAAGGCGACGAAGGCGACGACAGCAACGGCAGGGGATGCGACGATTCCCAGCTACTCCTCGCCCAGCACCTCCGCAAGCCGCCGAAACGCTCCCACGACGAGCTCGTGCATGGCCTCCTGAGATGACGCGGCCATGTGCGCCGTGACGATGACGTTGTCCATCGCCAGCAGCGGATGGTCGGGCGGCGGTGGCTCCTGGGCCAGCACGTCCAGCCCCGCGCCCCCGATCTCACCGGCCTCCAGTGCGGCAACCAGCGCGCTCTCGTCGATGATCCCACCGCGCGCAGTATTGACGATGATGGAGTCGGGCCCCATCGCCGCCAGCTCAGCCGCGCCGATCAGCCCGCGCGTCGCGTCCGTCAGAGGGCAGTTCACGCACACGACGTGCGCGGTCGCGAGCAGCTCATCGAGTGGCAGGAGCGTCACGCTCAGCTCCCGTGCGGTGCCCTCGGCCACGAACGGATCGTGCGCCACGACCGCCATCCCGAGCGCCTGCAGCCGCACGGCGACCGCCCGGCCAATCTCGCCGAGGCCGATGACGCCCGCCCGGCGCCCGCTCAGCCGCAGCAGCGGGTCCTCGCCCGCCCTGCGCCAGTGGCCCGCGCGGCTGTCGATCGCCTGGCGCACAATCCGCCGTGACAGCGCGAGGACGAGCGCGAGCGTGTGGTCGGCGACCTCGTCGGTGCAGAAGCCGGTGACGTTGCGCACCTCGACGCCCAGCTCGCGCGCCGCCTCGAGGTCGATGGTGTCGAGGCCCACGCCGTAGCGCACCACCGCGCGCAGCCCCGGCAGTGCCTCCAGCACCTCGCGGGTGATGCGGGCCGACGTCATGAGGATCGCGTCGGCGTCGCGGCAGGCGGCGATGACCTCATCGGGCGCCGTGATCCGCCGGGCCTCGAAGCGCACGGGGAGGTCGCTCAGCAACTCAAGCGCCTCCTCCGGGTACTCGGTGCGCCCGGTAGTGTCGAAGACCAGCAGCTCGCGCGCCATCACGCTCGCTCCTCGAGCTTCGCGCGCAGCTCGGCCAGGAGCGCCTGTTCCTTGTCGATGATCTGCCGGGACCACTCGAGCGTCTCCTCGGCCAGGTCAGGCGGGACCACCACAACGCCCAGTCGGTCGCCGTACACCCAGTCGCCGGGGCTGACCACCACGCCCGCGCAGGAGATGGGGATGCGGATCTCGCCGAGCTTGTCTCCCGTACCCGCCGCCGGGGAGATGCCCGCCGCGAACAGGGGGAAGCCCAGCTCGACCACGCCGTCGATGTCACGCACCGCGCCGTCGATCACCGCGCCGGCGCAGCCCGCGACCGCGGCCATGTGGCTGAAGATCTCGCCCCACAGGATCACGTCGGTGAAGCCGCCACCGTCGATGACGATGACCTCGCCGCGCCGCACGGCCTTCAGCGCCAGCGAGCAGGCGTGGGTGCCGCCGGGATACGCGTGGACGGTCAGCGCGGGGCCGCACAGGCGCATCTCGGGGTCCACGGGCTTGATGCGCGCCCGCATCGTCCGGTTCTTGTGGCCCATGCGGAACAGCGCGTCGCTGATCGCGGCGGTGGACATGCCCGCCATCTCGCGGGCGGCGTCTTCGGCAGTCACGGTGCATCACCTCGGCATGCTGGGGATGTTCCGCGCTGTGCCACTTCGCCGCCGGCCTCGGCCACACCTCGCGCCACGGACGCGGCGGTCACACCAGCTCGTCGATGGGGGTGAGGCGGGCGTAGTCGCAGGTCGTGGAGAGCGCGTGGTGGTCGATCTCGATGCCCTGCTCGGAGGCCGCGGCCATCGGCGTCAGGCCGGCGACGACCACCAGCCCCACGCGGTCCATCCCCACCGGCAACTCCAGCAACCGCTGGCTCGGCGCGCCCATGGCCATCACGCCGCCCAGGCCGCACTCGCGCATGCGCTCCATGACCGCCAATGCGTCATCGACGGCCGCCGCGGGGATCTCCCGGAAGCCCGCGCCGACCATCCCCGAGCCCGTGGTGGCCGCCTGCCACGACGTGGTCAGGCCCGAGTGGATGAAGATGTGCAGCGGGTCGATCGACGAGCCCGCGTAGCTGACCAGCTCGACGAAGCGCAGCGGCAGGCCGTCGTGCACCTGCAGAAGGCCGCCGTAGATCGAGCTGACGGGGATGTAGTGGTGCAGCAGCACGCCGTTGAGGGTGACGGAGCACACGGTGCCGATCGCGACCATGCCGTCGGGGACCGGCTCGCCGAGCTCCTCACCCTCGTGCGCGACGACCACGAGGTGACTCATGCACAGATCCGCGTCCATGGTGGTCTTCGCGCACTCCAGCGCCCGTGGCAGGTCTTCGGCGCGCAGGCGCGACACGTTGAGGATGACCTCGCCCTCGCCGCTGTCGAGGTCGAAGCTGGTGGCGTAGGCCAGGCGGTCGATGCGCGCGGCGACGAAGCCGACCTTCTCGTGCACGAGCGCGCTGTCGAGCTCGTCGCGACCGAGGTCGGTGAGCACGCGGCCGGCGTTGCCCACCACGCGCGTGAGGCCCCGCTCGTCCATGAACTGCAGATGATAGCGCACCTGGCGCTCGCTCAGCTCGATGCCGAGCTTCCCGATCTCGCGGCCGAGGGCTCTGGCGCCCAGCGGCTTGTCACGACCGGACAGCACGCGCAGGATTGCGACCATCTTGCGGCGCACGTCGCGGTCATCGCTGAGCGGCTGGATGGACGACGATTGGGCCATGGCATCTCTCCGTCGAGGCGTTCGCCAACGGCCCCCGCGAGGGGGGCGACAGTACGGGGAGGATACGGAAGATCGGGGGGGGGTGTCAAGCTGCGCCGCCCCGCCGCGCCGGACGGTCTCAGTGCTCGCCTCGAGGTCGCGCTTCTCCTCGTGGCAGACGGTCTCCCCGTCGGTGATCAGCAGCTTAAGGTCGCGGACCTGAGGATGGTCGATCGTGGGGCAGTAGATCTCGTTGACGGTTCCGTGCGAGAGCGTGTACCACACGCGGCCGGCGGTCGAGCAGGCGGCGCCCACGCTCTCCCTGGTGCTGCGGCGTCCGGCGGGGCTCAATCCCCGGCCGACCGAGCGCCTCCTCCCCCGAGTGCGGACGCTCCCCTGTGACGTGGGCTCCTCCACATTTCACGCAGGCTCGTGCCGTCCCCGCTCATCCTTCTGCGCAGGAACATGACCCCGAGCGCCGACGCGAAGAGCAGCATCGATGCCGGCTCAGGTGTCGCCGCTGTCGTGTCGCCCTCGTAGATGCCATCGCGGTAGTATGGCGCCGGGCCCTCGGGCGTGCCGTCGGTGCTCCAGTAGGTGAAGTAAGCGTAGTCCTGATTGGGCGCCAGCGTGCCCCGGAGATGGGTCCACGTCACCGCCGTGGAGGTGTAGGCGGAATCCCAGGCAAGGGGCATGGGGGTCTTGTACGGCTTCGGCGACGCCTCGACTGTGGCCGCCACGATGCCGCTCATCTCGCGGATACCGATGTGGCCGCCGCCCTGGATGCGGCTGGTGGGATTGAGGGAGTAGTCCCACCGATAGGCGCCGGCGCCCGTGTCCCACGAGACTCCGATCAGAGTCAGGGTGTCGGCCCGAGGGAAGGCCCCCGAACAGAGGAGAAGTGCAACCACGATCGTGGCACGAGCGTTGATCCACCGCATGGTGCGCGTCGCCGCCCTGTGTTTGCGACGCCAGCCATGGTGAATCTACACCACGAAGGCCAGTCCTGTCAACTCATTCTTCAAATTATCGAGCGTATTATGAGATAGTCAGCTACCCAATCCCTCTCCTTCTGCCATAAGTTCGAGCGGGTAATGACCGCCGCTCGTCGCTATTTTTGAGCCTACTGCGAGCTTATGCGTCCTGAGCCCGAGTACATGGCCTCCCGGGCTATGATGCCTCTACAGGCAGCCCCCTAGTACGCTGCTTATCCAGCAGCCGACCCCGCCGAACTTGAGCAGATACTGAGATCGCTTTGCGCCGCAGTCGTCTGGACGGATACAGATGCGTGTCCATCGGGTCAGACGAGCCCCTTGGCCAACTCCCCTTCGGTGTTGGCCTGTACGCGTTGACGAACCGCCGCTCGCATCTCAGCCACCACGTCCACCACCGGCAACTCCATGGTGAAGGTCGAGCCCCTGCCGACCTCGCTCTCGACATCAATACGACCGCCGTGCAGTTCGACGATGCGCTTCACAACATAGAGGCCAAGGCCGGCGCCGCGCTCGTCCTTCTCTCTGTGACGGTCGTCATCGAGCTGCGCGAACTTGTCGAAGACGAGTTCGATCTTGTCCCGCGCAATCCCCTTGCCCGTGTCGGTGACCGAGATGGTGACCAGCCCATTGCTCCTGCTCGCGGCGAGCAGCACTCTTCCTCCGGGCTCAGTGTACTTGACGGCGTTCTCGCACAACCTGTGCACTGCGCTCTCCAGTCGCTCGGCGTCCACCGGTATCGATGACAGGTCCCCGCTGATCTCACCGTCGAAGGCGATGCCCTTCCTGCTGGCCCTGAGGTCCATGACGCGCCGCACCTTGCGAAGGATTCCCGCCACGTCCGATGGCCTCTTGTGGAGCTCGAGCTCCGGGTCCTCCAGCGTGGAGATGTTGAGCAACTCCCCGGCGGTCCACACCAGACGCTGTGTCTCAGCTTCGAGCACTTCCGCGAAGCGCGTCAGCTTCTCTTCACTCAGGCGGTCCGCGAGAGCCGACAGCATGGCAGCCGTGACCTTCAGCGTGGTCAACGGGGACCGTATCTCGTGCGACAACATCGACATGCCCTGCTCCCGAGCACGCATGGCAGACTTGAGGGGCGTGATGTCCTGCACAACGACCACGTAGCCGACACATTCCCCGGCCGCAGTGACGAACCGGGTGGTCGAGACGGTCAGGTCCACCTCGTTGGGTGCGTTCAGGGTGATCTCGCGCGTGGTGTGCATTGGGCCCTGAACTGTCCGCACCACATCCTGCAGAATGGGAGCGATGGTGCCGGCGGCCGCGCAGTTGACCAGGTCTCGGGCTCGTTCCCCCAGGATCACACTGGGCGACACGCCGGTGAGGCGCTCGAACTGGCGATTGGTCACGGTAGTGCGCCCCTCGCTGTCGAGCAGCACCACGGCATCGGAGATGACGCGTACCATCAGCTCGTTTGCCTGGCGTTCGCGCTCCAATACCCGACACACCCCGTGCGCGACCCACGCCAGTGCCATAACGGTCAGGAGAAGCCCGGCGAGCTTCCAGGGCCCTACGTCCGAACTGGCCGCCAGCGAGAGGTAGAGGAGGGTGACTATCGAGGTGACCAGCATCACCGCGATCCGGAGCCGGCTGAACAGGGCTACTGAGAACAGTATCGGAGTGACCAGCAGCGCGGCGAAGGGACTGTTGAGGCCGCCCGTCCCCGCGATCACGAGGGACAGCCACAAGAGGTCGCCGAGGACTACCACGAGCGCACCGTGCCCCAGCCTCCCCAGTTGGCGCAACTGCAGCCAGTTGGCCTCAAACCGAGCCCACAGGCTGAGGAATGAGCCAACGAGCAAGCCCATGTACAGCGCGGTCTGGTGCGTGGCCAGTCCCGGGGCACTCAGGGCGCACACGAGCAGGAGCAGAAGCACGGCAATCCTGACGTTGTCCTCGGCGCGGATGATCGAGAACTCGTAGGGCCGCTCTTCCTCGCGATCGGGCGGTGCCTCCGCCCAGACCCATTGCCCGCTTGACAGGATCTCACAGCTTGCCATTCCCGCTCATCTCCAAGGAGTTCAGGGGCCCCGCTTGTCCATCCCTACTTGGCGTCCAGTCGGCGGTCATGGCGTGGCTGCCGGCGTTGCTGTGCGCCAGTATACAAGAACTCGAGTCGCGCGCACGTTAGGAGTGCGTTAGCATCTGCGCAGTACGAATGCGCCCACAGGCGAGTTGCACGCTCTGTCGAGGGGCAAGGCTGGAGATAGTGCCGGGCAGCCTGGAGCTAGGGCGAGGACGTCAACATGTAGCCGTGGCCGGGGACCGTCTTGATGTGGCGGGGAGAGGCGGGGTCGCCTTCGAGCCTGTCGCGCAGCTTCATGATGTGCCAGCGGACGAGACCGCTGTCCCCGGTACCGGGAGCATAGCCCCACACCCGCTGCAGCAACTGCTCTGAACTCAGGACCTGTTCCGCATGCACCATCAGGCAAGCCAGCAGGTCGAACTGGATAGGTGTCAGCGGGACATGCGCCCCTCGGACCGTTGCGTCTCGAGAGGCAGCGTCGAGCACTATCTCTCCCACGCACAGGCACGGCTCGTCCCCGGCAGGCTGTTCCCCGTCGTGCGCTCTCCGCAGCAGGGCTCGAACGCGCGCGGTCAGCTCCTCGAGGTCAAAGGGCTTCGGGAGATAGTCATCTGCGCCGGCGTTCAGGCCTCGGACCCGCTCCTCGACTGCATCGCGCTCGGTGAGAAACAGCACGAGGACCGTGCACAGCGTCGCGTCTTCCCGGAGTTGGTGGCAGACCGCCAGTCCGTCCATCCCGGGCATGTTGATGTCGAGGATCACGAGGTCGGGGCGGACACGCCGGGCGAGGCTTATCGCACGTGCACCGTTGGTGGCGGTGAAGACTTCGTAGCCCTCCCTGCACAGGCACCGCTCTACCAGTGACAGGACGGCGTGCTCATCATCGACGACCAATATCGTAGCCACGTCTTGGGTCCCTCGCTGCCTCTGATCCGCTCTGTCTGACAGGATCCCGCGTCAGTGTGGCGCGTCCAGCATCTCGCGGATCGTAGCGATGAACTCCTGCACCTCAAAGGGCTTCTGCATGTAGCGCATGCGCTCATCCAGGCGATCGCGAAATGCCAGGGCCCGATCGGTGTACCCGGAAACATAGAGTACGCCGATGTTCGGCATCATCTCAGTGACCGTCTCAGCCAGCTCAACCCCGTCCGTGCCGGGCATGACCACGTCCGTGACCAGCAGGTCGATCTGGCCCTCGCCTTGGCGGCACACCTCCAAGGCGGCGTCAGCGTTCTCAGCCTGGAGGACCGTGTAGCCGAAACGCTGCAGCAGCTCGGCGATCAGGCTGCGAACGACGTCTTCGTCCTCGACGACCAGTACGGTCTCTGAACCACGGAGATCTGCTCCTGACTCGTGGGGGCTGGGCACGGCTTCCGCCTCCGCCTCGGTCATCGGTACGTAGACCTCTAGTGTGCTGCCCTCACCGAGTTCGCTGCGGACACACACGTCGCCGCCGGTCTGCCTGACGATGCCGTACACGGTGGACAGGCCCAGACCCGTCCCGCCGCTCCCCTTCCTGGTCGTGAAGAATGGGTCGAACACCTGTGACTGCGTCACCTCGTCCATGCCGATGCCGGTGTCGCTGACCGCCAACATCACATACGCGCCGGGGGCCACGCCGCCGCGAGGACCGGCACGGTCATCATCCAGGATGACGTTGGCCGTCCGGATGCTCAGAGTGCCACCGTCGGGCATGGCGTCTCGGGCGTTCACCGCCAGGTTCACGATGACCTGCTCAATCTGCGCCGGGTCGGCCTCGACCTGGCCCAGGTGCTCGGACAGAGCAGTCACGATCCTGATGTTCTCGGGGATGATCCTGCGCAGCATCGGCTCTATGTTCCCGACCATCTCGTTGAGATCGATGACCCGTGGCCGCAGCACCTGCTTGCGACTGAACGCGAGGAGGTGTCGGGTCAACTCGGCGGAACGGCGCGCCGCTGTCAGGATGCCCTCGACGAGACGGAGGCGGTCCGGCTCGTCCGCAAGCTCCCGTTGCAGAAGCTGCGCATTGCCGTGGATGGCGGTGAGCATGTTGTTGAAGTCATGGGCAACGCCCCCCGCGATCTGCCCCATGGCCTCCATCTTCTGGGACTCCAGGAGCTGCGCCTCAAGCTCCTTGCGTTCACTGATGTCGATGCCGATGGCGCGCAGGCCTACGGCCTTGCCGTTACGGACGATTGGGCTGGAGTCAACGACGATGGCGAACGTCGTGCCGTCCTTGCGGAGAGCCGTGTACTCGGCGGTGCTCGGGCCTTCGCCCCTCAGGGCCATCTCGATCTCGTCGGCCGCCCTTCCCCGGTCTTCGGGGATAAGCGTGTCCATGACGTTGACGCCGGCCTCGAGGTCGTCAGGGGTGTAGCCCAATGCAGCGAACGCGTTGCGGTTCACGAGCGTCAGCCGGCCCTGCTCGTCGGTCTCGAACACCACCTGCGGGAGCAGGTCAGCGAGTTCGCGGAACCTCGCTTCGCTCTCCTCCAGGGCCTGCAGCGCCTGCTTGCGCTCGGAGATGTCCTTGATGACCGCGAAGCTGCCGGCGAACTCCCCCTCGGCGTCATACCTCGGCGTGGCCGTCACAAGGGTGTACACAGCCTTGCCCGATCTGGTGACGAGTCGCTGCTCATACTGACCCTCCTGGCCCGCCGCCCGCCGCGCGAACTCCGAGCGGAAGCCGTCGTGGTCGTCCTCATGGACGAGAGTCAGAGCCGGCCTCCCAAGCACCTCAGATTCCGGGCGGTCCAGCATCCGGCAGAACGCCTCGTTGACGTAGGTCACCACGCCCTCACGGTCGGTGATCGCCAGCCCGTCGCCCATCGTCTCAACCAGCGTGCGGTAGCGCTCCTCGCTCTCAATCAGCGCCTGCAGGGCACCCTCGCCCTCCTCCCGGGTCTCGGCCTCCCCCTCGCCATGCTGGTGACGCGATGAGCCGGTCATGCGCTCGACACCTCCGGAAGCCGCCTCTCGCACAGTGCCCCGGTCAGTTCCACAATGAGCCGGTCTCGGCCTGGGCGCCCCCCGAGCGTCCGACACCCAGTTGCCTATCGGAAGCGCGTGATCTCGGCGCTCGCCCACGCGCGCGCGACGATGACGACGGCCGCCACCGCCCCCCTCCGCCCCCTGGCGGTCAGCCTCCCGAGGAGGCGTAGGCCTCGGCGGCGTCGATGAGGAACTGCGCCAGCGCCGGCCCGACGGCCTCATTGGCCGCCTGGTTGGGGTGCGAATCGGAGTCGTTGTGCGCGCCCTCGTACTCCCAGCGCAGCATGTTGCGCCGCACCAGGCCGTCATCGGCGTGCGACAGCATGTCGAACAGGTCGAAGCACACCACGTTCGGGTGGCCGGCCAGGTAGTCGTCGCTCCCCAGCCAGTTGGCGAAGGCGCGGGCGTTATCGGCCTCGGTCAGGTTGGTGGCGAGCCGGTGCAGTGGCGGCGTGGACATGACCACGAAGAGCCGGTCGGGCCGGGTGTCGAAGAAGTCGCGCATGGCGCGGTACCAGGCCTTGTACTGGGTGAGCGTCGCCTGACTGCCGACCGCTGACGCCGGGAAACAGGACTTGAAGGCGATGACCTCGTGGTTCGCGAGGATGGCGGTGCGCGCCGCGTTATCGGTGGTCCACAGGGCGTGCAGGCCGTCGGGATCGGTGTTGTCGCCGGGGATCTGGTAGCTCGTGCCCGTCCACACGCCGGCGGCGTTGCGCAGGCCGTCACCGTTGTAGCCGTGGTCCCAGAACTCGTAGCCGGTGCCCTGCGTGGCGTTGTGCGCGGCGATGACGCCGCGCATGTCGCCCTCCTCGACGAACCCGCTGCCCGTCGAGTGGTGCAGGAAGAACAGGTTGGCGAACTCGCCGCCTCCGCCTCCGCCCCCGCCGCCGTCCTCGGTGACCGTGATGTTGCAGCGGGCGACCAGGCCGCCCACGCGCGCGACCACAGCCCCGCCGCCGGCGCTCGTGGCGTTGAACCGGCAGGTGCACACGGTGGCGCCCACCTCGCCGCCGGGCGTGATAGTGCCGATGCCGCCCTCGACGGACCACGTGGCGGTGAAGCCGATGGGATCACCGTTCTGGTCGAAGCCCGAGACCTGGATCTGCCGAGACTGGCCGACCTGCACGGCGGCCTGTGTGGGCGCGATGGCGAGCGTGGTCAGGGCGGGGATGATGCCGCCGTCCTCGCTCCCGCAGCCGACCATGAGGCCCACGGCCAGCAGGAGACCGACGCCCGCGACCACGGCCGCGGCAACGCGACGCGACATGCCCATCATGTGCCGAGCACCTCCGAAGCCTCACGTCCGGTGCGGCGCCGATACTACTTTACCCCGACGGGGCCTGGGACCTTCCCCGACGGCCGCCGCGGTTGACACCGGCGCGCCATGCGGTATACGGTAGTGCGCAGTCCCCGGCGGCGGCATCTTCGGGCGCACGGAGCTATCCCGCATGTCCCACGACGCAAGCGCCGCACAGGCGTCCTCCCACAGGCGGCGCAGGACCGCCATCTCGCTGGTGCTTATCGCCGGCGTACTGGCCGTGATCTACCTGTGCATCCTGTTTGTGGACACGCCTCTGGCCCAGTACAAGCCGGAGGTGCTCAAGCGCCCGATCGTCGAGGTGCTGGAGACCATCGGCTACCTGATGGGCGGGTGGAAGCTGGCGCCGGCGATCCTGGCGCTGACGCTCATCGCCGCCGGGGCGCGCTGGCGCAGGCTGTTGCTTACCGTGGTGGTGGCCTACCTGATCCGCACGACGGTCGTGGAGTGGCTGAAGTTCCTCACCGGCCGCCCCCGGCCGCGCGCGATGGACGGCGTCACGGCCTTCTATGGCCCGGGCGCCGAGTACCACTCGTTCCCCTCGGGCCACGCCGCCTTCGCCTTCATGTTCGCCGTCATCGCAGGCGCGTACTTCCCGCGCTGGCGCTGGCTGTGGTACGTATGGGCGGCCTACATCTGTGCCATGCGCATGGTGGCGGACGCGCACTTCCTGTCCGACGTGCTGCTCGGTGGCCTGATCGGCGTGCTGACCGGGTCGCTGGCGCTCTACTGGTGGCCGCCCGGACGCGCCACGCCGGGCGACCACGAGGCCTGACCCCACAGGTCGCGGCGTACAGTGACGAGGGTCGCGCCGGGCCTGTCGCCGTTGCCGTCGCGAACGGCGTGCGGACGAGGTCGTCCGCACCACGGTGCTTGCGGTCGTTTGCCGTTGCCCGGCCGTTCGCCGTTGCCGTGGCCGTTGTGCCCCTCGCGCCCTCGCGAGGGGGTCGCCCGAAGGGCGACTGTCGTCGGCCGCTGCCCTCATTCGCCCCGCTCCCGCTCTTTCGCCGCCGTCGTCTTTGCCGTTTGTGGGACAGGCTTCCAGCCCGTCTGCCGTTCGCTGTCCGCCCGGCGAAGGCAACGGCACCTCTAACGGCATTGACAGGTCCCGCCCCTGGGCGGGATCCTACGGTCAACGGCGAACGGCGCCGCCCGGCCGTTGTCGTCGCCGTGGGCGTTCGGAGGGGCGGGACTACGTTCCCGCCCGGCCGTTGCCGTGAGGATGCGTGGCAGCCTCCTGGAGGGGCCGCACGCAGGCCGACCGCGTCCGAGCGCATCGCGCTCGGCCGGTCGGGCAAGGTCGGCCCAACACGGTCGTCCGTCGTACCGCGCGCGTGGCCTTCAGGGCCGTCACGGGCCTGCCGATGATAGATGCGGAGCGGCAAGCCAGCGGGCACCGTGCCGTGTGGCACTGCGCGAGAATGGGGGCACTACGTGTCGGATCACACGAGAGTCCTGATTGCCGAGGACGATCCGGTATCCCGGGAGATCATGGTCCGACTGCTCGAGCGCAACGGCTATGACGTCGTGACCGCGAGCGACGGCGCCGACGCGGTCGCGATGGCGGGCCCGGAGATCGATGTCGCGCTGGTGGACTGGATGATGCCGGGCGTGGACGGCGTGGAGGTGTGTCGCCACATCAAGTCACAGACGCGCGGTGCGGGTTACGTCATCATGGTGACCTCGCGCACCGAGAAGTCGGACATCGTGCACGCGCTGGAGAGTGGGGCGGACGACTACATGACCAAGCCCGTCGATCACGCCGAGCTGCTGGCGCGGGTGAAGGCGGGGGAGCGGATAGCCCGGCGCGAGCGCGAGCTGGCCCAGGCGCGCGATGAGGCGAGGTCGGAGGCGGAGCGGGACGGCCTGACCGGCCTGTCCAGCCGCCGCTGCTTCGACCGCGAACTGCTGTCCCGGACCCATGACGCCATTGCTCGGGGCACGCTGGCCCTGCTGATGATCGACCTGGATCACTTCAAGGAGATCAACGACACGCACGGCCACCAGGCGGGCGATGAGGTGCTGCGGCAGGTCGCCTCGGTCGTCCGGTCCGAGACGCGTGCGGGGGTGGACGTAGTGGCCCGATACGGCGGGGAGGAGATCGCGGTCATCGCGCCCCAGACGAGCGCCTTCTGCGCGCGGGAGCTTGCCGAGCGCATCCGCAAACAGGTCGCCGCACATCGCGTGGTCGCCGGTGCTCAGTTCATCTCCGTCACAGTGAGCGTCGGCGTAGGGATGCTTGATGACCGGACCGAGGATGCCCCGGCCGCAGCCCAATCGCTGGTCGAGGACGCCGACGTCAGGCTGTACCAGGCGAAGCACGCGGGCCGCAACCGCATCGCCGCCTGAGGGCCGCCGACAGCCGTCCGCGGGACAGCAATGAAACGGATCACCCGCCCGGCCAACTCCCTGTCATCGCACGTCATCCTCGCCGCCGCGGCAATGATCGTCGCGCTGGTGCTGCTCGCGGCGGTGGCCCTCTCCGCGCTCGACGGCATCGAGCAGAGCACGACGACGGGCTCGACGCTCGCCGCGACGGCGATCAGGCAGCGCACCGTCACCGTCTTCGCCATGACCACGCTGGTGCTCGGCCTCGGCCTGGCCTACCTGGGCGCGCGCCTGGTCGCGAACACCCGCCGAGTTCGGCTGTCGGAGGCGAGATTCAGGGCGCTGTTCGAGACCGGCGGCGACGCCATCCTGCTGGTCCGTCCGGGCACCTTCACGATTGAGGACGCCAACCCGGCGGGCGCCAGGTTGCTCGGGCTGCCGGCGCCGGCGGTGGCGGGCAGCGGGCTGCTGGAATGGTTCGCGTCCGACGACGCCGGCGAGGTGCGCCGCCGCCTGCAGGAGGCCGCGGCAACCGGCTCGCCCGCCCGGGTCGAGGCCGAACTGACCGGCCCCGATGGCGCGACCAGGCCGGTGCTGGTCACCGCCGGGCGGATCGAGTCAGACGCGCGAACACTGCTGCAGGTGGGCATGACCGACCTCAGCGCCCGGACTGCGGCCGAGCACGAGTGCATGGCCGAGTACCGCAAGCTCCTCGCCATCTTCGACAGCATCGACGAGCCCGTCTACGTGGCCGACCCGGGAAGCCACGAGATCCTCTACGCCAACGGCGCTCTGCGGGAACTCCTGGGCGATGTGACCGGCAGGACGTGCTACGAGGCGTTGCAGGGCTTGGACGAGCCCTGCCCGTTCTGTACCAACGACCTCATCTTCGGGGCCAACCTCGGCAGGACGCATGAATGGGAGTACCACCACGCGCTGACCGATCGCTGGTACCGGTGCATCGACAAGGCGATCCCCTGGCCGGACGGCCGACATGTGCGCTACGAGATGGCGCTGGACATCACGCAGCTTGTCGAGACACGGCAGGCTCTGCGGCAGAGCAAGGAACGCTACGAGGAACTCGCCGACTCGCTGCCGCAGGCCATCTTCGAGACGGACGCCCAGGGGATCATCACCCTGGCCAACCGCGCTGCCTATCGCACCTTCGGCTACACGGAGGAGGACCTGATCCGCGGCACCTCGATCTTCGACATGATCTCCCCACACGAGCGCCAACGCGCCGGCGAGAACATGCAGCGGCGCATGAGTGGGGAGGACGTGGGCGGCGTCGAGTACGAGGTGCTGCGCAGCGACGGCAGCATCTTCCCCGCCATCGTGTACGCCGACCCCATCGTACGGGACGGGCGGACCGGAGGTCCCGCGGGACCTCAGGGCATCCGGGGAATCGTGGCCGACATCAGCGAGCAGAAGGCGCACGAGGAGCAGGTTCGCGAGCGGTTGCTGTTCGAGCAGGCGGTCGCCAAGGCCTCAGCCGTGTTGGTGGCCGAGGCCGATCTGAACGAGATGCTCCGTACCGTCGGCGAGACGGTGGGTGTGAGTCGCACCTACATCTTCCAGCTCCGCGACGGCGGGGCGAAGATGGACAACACCCACGAGTGGTGTGCGCCGGACGTGGAGCCCGAAGCCGAGCGATTACAGGACCTGCCCACGGATGTCTTCCCATGGTGGATGGCAAGGCTGAACGCCGGCGCGGAGATCGTGCTCACTGATGTCGCGAGCCTGCCACCGGAGGCCGCGAACGAGAGGGAGATCCTCCAGGCGCAGGGCATTCGGTCGCTGATCGTGGTGCCGGTGGAGTCGGCGTCCGGAGAGCTGATCGGCTTCCTCGGGGCGGACGAGACCCGACAGTGCCGGCAGTGGCAGCGCGAGGAGGGCCGGCTGTTGCGGCTGATCGCCCAACGGCTGGCGATCTACTGGCAGCGGCTCGGCGCCGACGAGGAGCTGCGGCTCACCAACGCCCGGCTGGAACTGCTCAACTCCATGAGCGATTTGCTGAACGCCGGAGCCCCGCTCAGTGAGGCCATCCAGGCCTCGTGCGACGGCCTGCGCGGGCTGTTCGGCTACGACTATGTTGAGCTCCTTCTGCCCCTCCAGGACGACTACGTCGGCCAGGACGGGCCGGCCGACCATGCCTTGGCGAGGGCGGGCGGGCAGTCGAGCGGCGTGCGCGGGCTGGGCGGGCCGCTGGTGGGACGCGCCAGACTCAGTCGGCTGTACGACGACAGGCGACTGGTCGAGTTCCGCGGGCGCGACGAGATTCTGCCTCTGATCGTGGACCTCGCCCCGCCGGGCGAGGCGCAGATGACCGACCTGGCGCCGCGCATCTACGACATCCTGGGCGTGGACTACATCTGCCAGATCCCGATGCTGTGCAACGGCGAGGCGGTCGGGCACCTGGCGGTGGGCAAGGCCGATAGCAAGCCGCTGCCCGAGCAGGAGAAGGCTTTCCTCGCGCAGTTCGCCGAGCAGCTTGCCCTGATCATCGCCAAGGCCCGCGCCGAGGAGGACCTGCGCGACAGCGAGCAGCGACACCGCGTGCTGTTCGAGAGCTCCAGGGACGCAACAATGACCCTCGAGCCGCCAACGTGGAAGTTCACGTCGGCCAACCCCGCCACGCTGGAGCTCTTTGGGGTCGCGTCGGAAGCCGATTTCACCGTCCTGGGCCTCTGGGACGTCTCGCCGCATCGCCAGCCGGATGGCGAGCTGTCCTCGACCAAGGCCCCACGGATGATCGAGACGGCGATGGAGGCGGGCTCGCACTTCTTCGAGTGGACGCACCGGCGGACGTGCGGCGGGGATTTCCCGGCCACCGTGCTGCTCACCAGGGTCGAGCTGGGCGACAGGACCTTCCTTCAGGCAACCGTCAGAGACATCAGCGAGCAGAAGCGACACGAGGAGCGGCTGCGCCAGGTCAACGAGTGCTTCCTGGGCTTCGGTCCCGATCCGATGGAGAACATCGAGAGCCTCACTGCGCTGTGCGGCGAGGTGCTCGGGGCGGACTGGACCGTCTACGTCCGCCGGCAGGGCGAGGGGCCGCGGGAGGCCCCCAGGCTGCACATGGTGTCGAGCTGGAACACTCCCGAGGGCTTCGCACCGCCCGCCGACCCGGGGGGCTGCATCTGCGAGGATGTAATGGCCGGCGACGAGCGCGTGGTGGCACTGCGCGATCTTCCCGCCACGAAGTACGCCGCCCGCGACCCCAACGTCCGGGACTTCGGCGCCCGCAGCTACCTGGGCAAGGCGGTGGTGTCGCACGGTGGTACGGTGGGGTCGGTGTGCGCGTTCTTCCGTGGCGACGGTGAGGCGACCGAGTCCGACACGTGGCTCATGGGGATCATCGCCGCCGCGATCCGCGTGGAGGAGGAGCGCAGGCAGGTACGCGACCAGCGGGGACGGGCGCTGGTGGGCCTGAAGTTGCTCAACCGGGACCTCGAGCGCGCCCGCCGTGAGGCCGAGGAGGGCAACCGCCTCAAGAGCGAGTTCCTGGCCAACACGTCGCACGAGATCCGCACGCCGCTCAACGGCATCATCGGCTACCTGCAGCTTGTGCTCAACGGCCTGTGCGACTCCCGGGAGGAGGAACGCGAGTTCCTCGAGGGCGCCATGGACAGCGCGCGCCACCTGCTGTCGCTGATCAACGACGTGCTCGACGTCGCCAAGATCGAGGCCGGCAAGTTGCGCATCGAGGCGGCCGCGGTGAAGGTCTCGACCGTGCTCGCCGACATCCACAGCCTGGCGCGCGTGCAGGCGGACCAGGCCGGGCTGGAGCTGGTATTCCGCCCGGTCCCGGCCGACCTGACCGCGTGGTGCGACGCGGAGCGCCTCAAGCAGGTGCTGATCAACCTGCTGGGCAACGCCATCAAGTTCACGCCGGAGGGTGGCACGGTGACCGTCTCGGTAGCGCCGCTGGAGGGGGAGGGCGCCATCCGCTTCGAGGTCAGCGACACCGGCATCGGCATCGCGCCCGACAAGCTCGACACCATCTTCGACAAGTTCGTGCAGGCCGACGGCAGCACCACGCGCTCCCAGGGCGGCTCAGGGCTGGGGCTGACCATCGGCCGGCGACTGGTGGAGCTCATGGGCGGCGCCATGGGCGCTCGGAGTCGCGGGGAAGGCCGGGGCTCGACCTTCTTCTTCACCATGCCCGTGCACCGCGACGGCCCGCGCGCGGGATGGGGCGGGCCGCTGTTCGGCGGCGCGCCGACTGAGGCCCCGGGCGCGCCACTGGTCCTGGTTGTCGAGGACGATCCGCTCTATCGCGACTACCTGTGCGACCTGCTGCAGAAGCACGGGTGCGCCACCATGTGGGCCGCGACCGCCGACGATGCGCTGCTGGCGGTCGAGGAGCACGTGCCACGGGTAGTCACCATCGACTACAGCCTGCCGGCGCGGGAGGGCGCGCGGCTCAACACCGGCTGGGACCTGCTGGTCGAGCTGCAGACGGACGAACGCCTGGCGCGCACGGCGATGATCCTGGTCACGGGCGACAGCGAGGTAATCGGCCGGCGGCTGGCCGTGGAGGAACTGCCGGCCGGTGTGGACGTGGTGGACAAGCGCGACGTGGGCGACAAGCTCGCCGCCGCCATCGAGCGCGAGGTCGTGAGCGACGAGCGCGCCCTGCGCGTATTGCTGGCGGATGACGACGCCAACTTCAGCGTGGCGTTGCGCGCGTTGCTCGACGTCCAGGGTCACGATCTGCAGGTCGTGCGCGACGGGCCTGAGTGCCTGTCGTACCTCGCGGCGCACGCCGCCGACGTCGATCTGCTGCTGCTGGACCTGAGAATGCCCGGCCTGGACGGCTTTGAGGTGCTGCGGCGCATCCGCCTCATGGACGCGGGCGCCGACCTGCCGGTGCTCGTCGTCACGGCCTGGCCCGAGCCCGCCACGCTCGACGAGCGCGTGCTGCTCGCCGGCGGTGGCCTGGCACGGCTGCTCACCAAGCAGGAGGTGCTCGCCGAGCCGTCCCGGCTGTGCGCGATGATCGAGCGGTTCGTCCACGCCGACGTGCCCGGTGGTGGGGACGGGACTCCACGCGCGACCGGCTGCGATGCGCGGGCCGACGCGGCGTGACGCAGGGTGATGACCGATGGCACGCCTGATCCTGATCGAGGACGATGCGACTAACGCGCGCGTAGCGCAGTGCGTGCTCGCGCGCATGGGGGGGCACGATGTGATGGCCACGGAGGACGGTGAGGAGGTGCTGGCGCTGTGCGAGGCCGGTGAGATCGACCTGGTCGTGATGGATGTGTCGCTCGCCAACACAAGCGTCGGCGGGCACTCGGTGGACGGCATTGAGCTCACGCGCCTGATCCGCGAGCGCTGTGGCGACGGCCCCCCGTTCGTGCTGCTGGTCACCGCCCACGCCATGCGCGGCGACCGCGGCCGGCTGCTCGCCGCCAGCGGCGCGGATGGCTACATCGCCAAGCCCATCGTGGATCATCAGGAGCTGGTGGACCGCGTCGCCTCGCTGCTCGCGCCGCGCGCCGCGTAGCTCGCGCAGGCGGCCCCCTC
>JALGUI010000007.1 GCA_029820915.1 Candidatus Zipacnadia bacterium
CGTACGCGCCAGGCGGGCTGGTCGTCCCACGCCAGCCCGCCTGGCAACTGCCCCGTCCGCATGAGCCAGTCCGTCTCCTCGGCCACCGCCCGCGCCAGTGCCCGCCCGGCTCCCTGCCGCACGACCCGCCCGGCCGCTGGCTGAGCACGAGCAACGAACTCCGCCGTCGTCGCGAAGTCCCGGCCCTCGCGCAGCTCCCCCTCGCCGGCCCACTCACTGTCGGCCGGCTCCGGGCTGTGCATGCCCAGGCCCAGCACCCCCGCGTGCGCGGCGGCCGTCAGGCTTTTTTTGCCTCCGCCAGCACCTCCGCGTCCTCCGGACGCCTCATGTTGACCTCGTCGAGGCACCGCATCAGCCAGTCCATCAGCCGTGCCGGCAGCCGGTCGAGCAGATCTCCGCCCAGAGCGCCCACTCCATCGGTCTTCCGGACCAGCCGCACCTCGCCGCCCTCGGCCGCCACAGGCAGGGCGTACTCCACCACGCACCGCTCGATCTCGAACTCGATCATCGCTGCGTGGTCGTACATCCGCCGCACCGCCCTAGTCGTGCCATCCGGCCCCAGCTCGAGCTCCTCGCGTAGTCCCAAGCTTTCCCGCCGCAGCGCCTCTCGCGCCGTCAGTGGTCGCAGGACCACCCAGGGGCGCCCGTCGCAGCCCGGGAGTTCGACCGGCGCGTCAAACAGCCGGTTCGTGTCCTCCCCGGCGGCCGCGATGATCCACGCCTCGGCTTCCCTCCGCATCCCCTCACTCACCGGCGGCACTCCCCGCGGCGGCCTGGGCCTCCGCGATGGCCCTGCGCATCTTCGCCGCCGTCTCGTTCCGCCGTCTGGCGAACTCTCCGGCTTCCACCAGCAGTTCGCCCCGCTGGTAGCTCCGCACCAGCCTGTCGAAGTCCTCGTCCTCAATCACGTGCCCGATGACGAAGGTCGCCCACCCGTCACGCACCTCGATCCCGTGCAGTGGATGCCCCAGCGACCACAGCGCCGCGGCCTCCGTGAGGTCCGTCGTCCGGTGCAGCTTGACAGTAATCTCCTCGCTCATCTGTGCCTGCTTCCTCCTGTCTGGCTGTCGGCTCTCCTATGACAGCGCCACCGGGGGCGTGAGGCCATCCACGCTACCCAGCGCCGTGAACTCCACCTTCTCGACGATCCTGTGATCGTGTGTCCCCGGCAGCCCGAGGTCGCTCGCCGTGTAGAGCACGCGCGGAAGCGAGATCACCGCACTCGCCGCCCCGCGTGTCAGCGTGATCGACAGTGCCGCCTCTTGACCGGTCGCGAAGTCGCCGTAGACCGCGTTGTCCACGAAGTCGCGGCTGAACGCGCCCCAGCAGCGCACGCCTGCCAGGTTGTACATCTGCCTCGGCGCAACGCCCGGCGCCAGACGCATGCCCTCAGCCATCGTCTCGACCGCGTTGTCGATCACGAGCTGGATGTGCTCGCAGTTGATGTCCTCCGCCAACGCGCCACCGCCCACCGCCAGCTCCACCGTCGCCTCGCGGAAGATGTAGGGCGCCGCGGTTGGCATGTTCGGCGTCGGCGTCGTCCCACTCTCGACCTTCAGCCCCCCCAGCTCCAGCGTGCACACCACCGGCTGGCCCTTGGCCAGGTCGATCCGGGCCCGCCGCACCTTAACGTCCGTCAGCTTCTTGACCTCGTTCACGCAGTCGATGACTGCCGAAGCCCACTTCCCCTGGTTGTCGCCGTCGCGGTCCTGAAGCCACGAGATCAGGTCGCTCAGCGACCCCGGCACCAGCGGCACCGCCAGCTCCCCCTCGGCCCAATCGCCTGCCGAGTAGTAGCGGCTCTCGTAGTCGTTGCTGTCCGCCATGTCCAGCAGCGTGTAGTTCCTCCGAAGCGTCACGCCGTCGCCTACGCCCCCCTGCCGCTTCACCAGCGGCAGCCACACTGTCGGAGCCTGGAACGTTCCCTTCTCGCTCTGCAGCCCGAACCCGAAGCTGCCTTCCTGCGCGAGTGCTACAGCCATGCTCACACCACCCTGTATCTCTCAGCGCCTTACGCGCCTGGTCTCTCGCTCACCATCACCGTTGCCCTTGCTGCCCACCATCGCCATCCGTTGTTGTAGGGCGCGGACTTGGTGCCGTGCCTGCCGTTGCCCTCTGCGGTCCCCGTTTGCCATTGTCGTTGCCGTGCGGAGGGGCGGGCTTCCCAGCCCGCCCGGCCGCTGCCGCCCGCCGTCGCCATTGGAGAGGCCGGACCCCGTTCCGGCCTGTGTCGTTGCCGTCGCCTTCCGCCGTTGCGCGCAACCCGCCGCAGGCTCACGCCGGCTGCCACACCGCCGCCCGTCGCGCCAATACCGTCAGCTCGACCACCCGCAGCGGCTTCTCACGCTCCCGCAGCCGCTCCTGGACCGGCGGCTCCGGGTCCACTTCCGTCACCTGGCTGTGCCAGCACGTGCCGCCCAGGTACGGGTCCGCCATCAGCAGGTTGAACAGCGCCGCCGCGGCCTCCAGCACCTCGATGTTGGCCCGCTGGTCCCCCTCGTAGGCCTCGACGTAGTAGACGCTGAATGTGTAGTCCTGCTGGAACGCCCGGTTGCTGCCCGCGCTCAGCGGCTGCCGCATCGGCCCCGGCGTCACCAGCACGCACGGGAACCGCTCGGCCGGCGATCGCGGCATCAGCTCCGGTGACCCCTGGCCAACCCAGCGCACATCGTCCAGTCCGCCGGCCGCCACCTCTAGACGCCCGCTGCGGCTCACCAGGTACTGGCTGTCGATCGGCTCCGTGAACACCACGGTCGTGAGCCCGACCTTGTCCGCAACGGTCTTCTCTTCGCACCCGGCCGAGTCGCGCAGCCGCACCTGCTGCCCCAGCGCGAACAACTCGTTGCTGCCCACGCTCGCTTCGTACCCCGGCTGCGTGTCCGCCGTTAGCGCCGTGGCCCCTTGGCACAGCATCCGAATCGCCCGCGCTATCTCGTTCTGGTGGAACATATCCACCGCCATTCGCCGTCCCTCCGTCCTCATCGCTCAGCCCAACCGGCCGACATATCCCCCTGCCGACCGGCAGAACCGCCGGCGGGCGGCTCTCTCCGGCCGCCCGCCTGTGCCGTTGCCGTCTGCCGTCCGCCGCCTACAGTTCCCGCACCGCCGCCCGCAGGTGGTGCCCCATCCCCGCCTCGTCCTCCACCGCGATGACCTCAAAGCGCCGCACCACGCGCACCGGCGCACCTTCGCCGTGACCCGCGTCCAGGCCATCTGCAACGCTCAGCTCGTCGCTCCCGACCGTTACCACCACTCGCTCCTCCACGCCGCCGCCCGAGCCGATCTCAACGCTCTGCCCATCCAGAAAGCCCGCCACCGACGCTACCGGCAGCGTCATTGCTCCTGCCTCCACGTCCTCCGCCAGCGTCGTCGCCACCGGGTGTGTCACCAGCCGGTCTGACGGCCGCAGGTCGATCGGCTCCAGGTACGCCACGTGCGTCACCTCCTCGGTTCGTCCTAGGAGGTCGTCCTCGCTCGCAGTGGCCGCGGGAGCGATTCGCACGGCCACGCCGGTCGCCACCTCATCGTAGGTCGGCGTCCTCGGCCCACCCTCGGCGTCCAGCTCCACCCGCGGGCGTGCCAGTGTCGCCATCTCGGTCAGCAGCTCGCGGAAGATCGCATCCGTCATCCGCCGTCACCTCGCTCAGATCGCGCAGAAGTCGATCCGCCGGTACCGAGCGACCACCTCGTTCGCCTCGGACACCAGCCGCCGAATCGTGTAGGCAAACCGACCTGCCCCGCCGTAGCGCACCGTGTAGTCGCCCAGGCTCACGGCCTCCACGCCGCCGCCCTCGCCGCTGCACTTGCCGATCAGTTCCGCCGCCGCCAGCTTCGCCTGCGCCGCCATCACATCTGCCGGCGTCGCCTCGTACCCCCAGTCCAGCCTCACCTCTACGTTCTGGCTCCCCTCCGGGAAGCGGCTTCCGTACCCGGCAGATGCGGCCAGCACGATCGCCGCCTCCTCCGGGTAGAATAGCCACTCGTCGTCAGCCAGCTCCGCGCCGCCCACGCGCACCCACCCCACACGCACGACCGGCGTCAGGCCAAGCGGGGCCAGGAGGAGCACTCGCGTGCCGCTCCCGTCGAGCGTCACTGTCGCGTCCGCATGCAGCATGAAGTCGCGGCCCGCCGCGCCATCGATCGCCGACTTCGTTGGCCCCAGCAGCGCCCCAATCTCAGCCACCAGGTCCTCCTCGGCGCCCCACGCCGACGTGTCGTACGCTCGCAACAGCGCCAGCACATCATCCACCGAGCAGTACGACGTCAGGTTCGCTGTCGTGAAAACCCCCGACGCTACCATTCCTCGGACCACACTCCCTCGCTGTTGCGCACTCGCACCTTCCAGAAGTACGTCCGCTCCGAGTCCAGCTCCACGCCCCCGTACTTCGCCCCGTGCTCACTCGACAGCACCACGTCGCTGGCCCACACGTCGCCCTCATTCGCGTCCAGCTTCGCCTCCGTGGACGCCACTAGCACCTGGTACGCCGTCTGCGCTCGTTCCTGCCTGTCCTCGTACGTCCACGACAGGTCCGGCTGCGGGTCGGCCACCCTCGCCGGATTCGTCCGGCCCTCCACCAGCACCGACGTTGCCTTCGGCCGGTCACCGACACGCGGCGGCGCGATCGTCCACGCATACAGCTCCGGCGACGCCTGCCCCGCATCTTGGCGCGTCAGCCGGAAGCGCAGCGTGATCTCCTCCGCCGTCACCTCCGACAGCCCCGCGCCATCCCAGCTCACGCGCTTCTCGACGCCCTCGGACACCCCGTCGCAGTCGTCGTACCCGTAGCCCGGCACCAGGTCTCCGGTCGCTGCGTCCACCAGCGCCACGCGTACCGCGCCGCCCTTCGGGTCCACGTTCAGCCGCAGCTCATCCCACATCGCCCCGGAGCGCGCCAGCGCCGATGTCTCCAGCTCGCCCTCGACCGCCGACGCCTCCAGCCGGTACAGCGACTCGCCGTCCAGTCGGATACTCGCCATGTTGAAGTCGTTACCCGACTTGCCCTGCCGGTACCAGTACAGCCGCCTCGCGCCCAGGCGCACTGGCACGGACACGGGCATCAGATACGCCGCGTTGAACGGCGGCGAGTTCTTCGGAATCAGCGGCGCGTCCAGCGTCTTCCGCAGGTGTACGCCGTCCTCCGACGTGTACAGACTCACATTCGACGACGACACCGTACCATCGTCCACCACCAGGCCCACCGTTGACGGCCCGAACCACTCCGGGTGCGGCCAGTGGAACCAGCCGTACACCGGCGCGATGATCTGGTTCCGCCACGGCAGCGTTCGCAGATTCCGGAAATCGTCCGTCACCATGCACGACAGCGGACGCGCGAGTTGGTAGCCCACCTCCGCACCAGGGTTCGTGACCGTCTTCGCACGCGCGTACCCCCAGTACCGATCCGACCTGTGCGTCGCCCACGGGTTCTCCACGAACCGCGGCTCCAGGTCCCGGTTCCCGAACAGCCCCAGCCCACTGCCCTCCGGCACTACCTTGTCATCGCCTGCCAGCGCCGGTGTCAGCGGGTTCAGCGCGGCGTCGAAGTGCTCCGCCGGCGCGAACGAGTACTTGTCCTCCGCTCCCGTCAGCGCGCACGCGGCCATCCCGTCCGGATTGCCCAGCGTCGCCGTGAACACCAGCACCCACTCGTCATCCGAAACCTGGAACACCGCGTTGACCATCCCGATCTCGTTGTAGGCCTCTGAGCGCCCGCCCAGTACCTCGCGCAACTCGTCGAGCGTGAACATCGGGTTGCGCGGGTCGGGGTCATCCTCCCACACCACACGCCCCGCATCTTCGTCCCAGTCCCCGATGATGTACCCCACGCGCTCAACTCCCTGCGGGTCAATGCCCACCAGCAGCGCGTTCAGCCGGTCCGCTTCCGCGTCGTACTCCATCCAGCTCGGACAGTACCTGATCGTGTCTCGCCACGTCCCCGCCGCCGTGAAGCTGTCCTGGATCTCCTGCGGAGAAGCGTACTGCACCGGCTGCCTCGTCTCGCGCTCAACGCCTTCGGCCCGCCACAACCTGACGCTGTCGCCCGTGTCCACGTCCGTCACCAGGAACGTGTCGTCGGTGCACCTGGTCGCCGAGCGTGTGCTGGGACCGTCCATCTCGATCCGCTCGATCAGCAGGCTGCACGTCCACTCCGGGTACGAGTTCGAGTCCCGCTTCCCGATAAACACGTCCTCCTGCGTCAGCGTGTACGGGTAGAGCTGCACCCGCCCCAGGTTGATGCACGTATAGCCCCATGCCCCGCAGATCGCCGTCTCGAGGATCGCGAACCGCTCATTGATCAGCACCTCGCTCAGGTCGCACTCCAGCCGGTACAGCGGGCCGTCCGACTGGAACGGCTCGACCCGCCGCGGCACGGACACCACGGCTATGTCGTTCGCGCTCGGCGCTTCCGACAGTTGCCCATCAATCGTCAGCGAGTTCCCGCTCTGGCTGTTGTCCAGCACCTTGAGCTTCTCGTTCGCGGCGCCACCCGTCAGCATCACCAGCTCCGCGCCCGCCCAGTGCCCGTCCTCCTGCGTCAGCGACGGCGAGTAGAGCGTCCCCGCCGTGCACCCCGACCCGCACGCGAATCGATTCTCGTCACCGACGTGGTAGGAATGCGCCCCGACCGCGACCGCCAGGAACCGCGGGGCCGAGCCGGCCGGCACGTGGATGCCCACCCGCAGCGTCATCGGTGAGCTCGGCGACGGCAGCCACGGCGCCAGCGACGCCCCCACCGGATGCCCATTGTTCGAGCCGTCCAGGTCGAGCTGCCCGTACTCATCCGTGTTCGTCTCGCTGACGGCGCCCCACTTCGTCCGCTGCAGCACTGCCAGCAGCGGTACGCGGTCGTCCTGGCTGCCGTCGTGTGCCGGCATACCGGTGCGATAGCTGAAGCGCTTGCCCCCGTGTCGGCTGCCCACGTCCAGCCGGCAGTACTGATCCTGCTCGCCATCCAGACCCGCCGTCGGCGAGCCCTCCGCGATCTCAGCGTCGTACTGCTCGTCCCACGATGCGCACAGCAACAGCGACCCGCTCCCGTCCGTCTCCTCGGGTACGTGCCGCCTCCCCTGCCCATGTAGCGCCGATACCTGCTGCGCGGTCATCACGTCGTTCCACACCGCAAGGTGGTCGTAGACTGCGTACGCCAGGCTGTAGGTGTTCTCCGGTCGCGGGCCCACGTAGATCGTGTCCGGCGGGCCCAGCGGCGCCGACGCCACCTCCACCGGCGAGTTCGGGACCTCCTCCCCGTCCAGATACAGCCGCAGCACTCCGTTCCCGGGCCCGCCGCTGAAGTCCCACGTGGCGACCACGAAGCGCCAGGCTACGTCCGTCGAGTCGTGCGTCACGGGCGTCCCTGACTCGTCGCTGATCGAGTTCCAGTACCAGGTCTCCTGGCTTCGGCTCAGCGACAGGGCATTGCCCTCGTCCGCGGTGATCCGCACGATCGAGCCCCGCTGCAACTGCGCCGCCGGGTGGTACCATAGCGCCAGCGACCCCTTCGACCCCGCCCCCATCTCGACGTTGCCAATCGCCTCGTACGTCACCGCGCCCTGCTTGCCCACGTACAGCATCTGAGGTCGTGCCAACTGGTGCACCTCCGTCCGTCGCCCGGCGCCTCAAGTCCCGGCCCCGGTTTCCCATGCTCGTCTCGACACCAGGACGCAGGGCGCAGGGGGCGGCCGCTTGGCCGCCCCCTGATCGTCACGCCCGCGCTTGCATCCCTGCTAGGACGCCGTGCCCACGTTCACCGCCAGCACCACGGCGTCGTCCTCCTCGAACTCCACCGCGATGCGCGTCGTGATCGTGTAGATGTTCACACCGCGTAGGATGTCGCGGTCCTTGTCGATCCGGATATCCCGATGGATGCCGAACACCAGGTTCTCACGTGGGGTCAGGAACCCGTACGTCAGGTCCGAGCCCGAGTACCCGCCCACCCCTTCCAGGTCCGTCGGGATATTGGGCACCGACGCCACCGGCACGCCCATGTACGGCGGGGCCACTGCGCTGGTCAGCGCCTCGTCGCCCAGCGCGCTGGCACGGTCCGTGAACGTGTCGTGCCAGTCCTGAACCGCCTCCGGTGCGTAGTAGAACCGAAGCGCGCCGTGATTCCGCTTGTAGCGGTTCGGCAACGCCTTGTACATCCCCGCCAGACCATCCTTGTCCAGCGTCGCTCCCAGGAAGTCCACCGTGTGGCCGTCCTCCGAGAGCACGCGCCAGCCGTCCAGGCCCTGCAGGAAAGTGTCGGCCGAGCCCGTGTCGCCCTGCACCGCCAGCTCCTCCAGGTCCGTCCCCGTCTGCCGCGCCATCACCCGGATCACGGTCTCCTCCAGGTCACCGCGCTCGATGCTGTCCTCCAGCGCCTCCATCGTGAGCTCGAACGGCGTGATGATGTCCACGGCCGTCAGCGTCACCTTCGAGAACGCCGGCTCGCTCAGACTCTCCGGCGCCACGCCCTCACTCCGGAGCTGGCTCACGCGCCCGCTCGTCGCGATCTTGTCCAGCTCCATCACCGCGCTGCGCATCCGAACCACGCGCGCGTCCTTCAGCATCACGGACTGGTCCAATGACATGTCGATGAACCGATCGGCCTGCCCGGTAGACAGCAGACCCCCGTCCGCGAGGTCGGTCGTATCGATTGCCTTCTGGAGCATCTCCTCCTGACCCAACACGAGCACTCCCCTTCACGCGAAAGCTCGCAGTCCCGTCGGCCTCGCTCTAGCTCTCTTCCTTACCGTCTCATCGGCCCTGCTCGCGCGATGCCCGTCACCGCACTCGCCGTCGCCGTTAGCTGTTGCCTTCGTACCTGTCGTGCCTGTGGTTGCCTTCATCGCTGCCGTTCGCCGTTTGCTTGCCGCTTGCAGCTTGTAGTTGCCGTGTCACACCACCCCTGCCCACAGGCTCTCCTTCGCCCCACTCTCCTGCCCGGGCAGCGCCTGCGACACGCCGTGCGGCAGCTCCTCTTCCGCGGCCGCCTCCGGCTCCTCGCTCTTCCTCAGGTCCTCCAGCACCCCCCGCATCTCGGCGAGTGCCGTCTCCACTTCCTTGCGCAGTTCCCCCAGCGTCCGCAGTTCGTCATCGATCGCGTCGTCGCCGGGCTCCCCGGCCTCCGTCTCCTCCCCCTTGGCGAAAGGCCACAGACACCGAGCCGCGCTCACTGCGGCTCGGCCGATGCGCACAAGCATCGCCTCCTCGTCCACCGCGTCCTCCGGCGCCTCTATGACGCCCTCGGCCGCCTTCGCCAGCGTCGCCAGGTACGTGTCCGGGTTCGCCGCCGCTGTCGGCCGGCACACCGCCACGTGATCCAGCTCCACGTCGTCGATGTGCCGCACCTGCCTCCTGGCCTCGTCGTCGTACCGCCAGAACGCCTTCGTCACGCGCCCGCCAACGCTCAGTCCGTAGCTGCGCCCGCTCATCACACGGTCGAACAGCCGCCGCGCCTCGGGGCTGCTCTTGTCCAGCCGCCCCGCGACCCGGAACCTGTCGTTGTCCGCCCACGCCTCGTCGATGACGCCCAGCTCCTCCAGCGGGCCCGCCGAGTGCGACGGCAGCAGGTCAAGCCCCACGTACTGGGCCATCTTCCTGATCGCGCGCGGCGTCATCCGCTCCTGCTGCCGGTCCAGGCTCGTCGAGGACGCCACGCCCTCGAACCGCATCTCACCATTCTCGTCCTCCCACACCTTGCACAGCGGCATCCTCACGGAGAAGCTTCCCGGTCCCTCTAGTCTGGCCATCGGTCCACCTCCGCACCCTCAACTGCGCGCTACTCCCTCTCCTCTGCCTTCCCCGTGGCGGCGGCCTTCAGCGCCTGTAGGCCTTGCTTCGCTCTGATCTCCCCCGGCGTCCACACGCCGATGTCCGCGTAGATCTTGGCTATCTCCGCCTGCTGCAGTTCCTCCGTAAGGTCCATCTCTCGGAACTGGAACTCCCAGTCCTCAATCCCCATCTGCTCGCGGATCATCCGGTTGATCTGGAACTCGATCCGCCGTTGCTCTGGACGCACCACCTGCTCGCGGAAGGTCTTGTCTTGGTCCTTGCTGTTCGCCAGATTCGCGTTCTCCACGATCGTGATCTTGCTCGGCGGCACACGGTGCACCATGAGGATCTCATCGCGGTTGCACCGCCTGTACTCCAGGAACCCCGCATCCTCCCCCGCCGACTGCGCGAGCCGCTCCAGCCTCAGCTTCGTATCCGTCCCCGGCACCTCAAGCACCAGCGTCTTGTGCGCCTGGCCCTTGATCTCCGTCTCCATGAACCGCCGGATCTGCCGCAGCAGCTCCTTCGACATCTGTCCGCCTTCCACGATCACCGCCATCCGCGGCACCGCGTTGTGTTCGAAGAAGCTGACGTTGTACTCCGCGGCCGCCCGATCACCTGCCACGGCACTGATCGCCGCCACGATGTCCGGCACCCCGTAGTAGGTTGACTGCGGCGTGTACTTCCACAGGTGCAGAATCTCGTTCTGCACCTCCCCCGTCTCCGCATCCCTCACCGGTTCCCCGCCCAGGTTGCGGAAGTGCCTCTTGCGCCCGTCCCGTATCTGGACGAAGCCGCCGCGATCCGCCTTCACCCGCACCGTCGTCCCCGGCACGTGGTACAACCCGTCCACCTCTCCCGCGGCGTTCCGCGTCACTTCCAGGTAGCCGTTGCCGGTCGTCTCCACGTCGGTCCACACGGCCCGCATGACTTCGGTGAAGGTCATCCGAGGGTTGCACGATCCGAACAGCCGCGTCAGGCGCCGCCGCGTCTCTTCGTTCGCGTCCTCTTCTGTTGGCACGAACCGGTAGCCCAACCCCACGATGTTTGTGGTCTTCGCGTCCACACACGCCTTGTGCGTCGAGTTTCCCTCGTACAACTCGGCCAGGGCCGCCGGTGAATACGGCGGCTCCACCACCTCGCCGTCGGCGTACGACTGCCGCCAGCTCTCCTCCGGTAGTTGCTGGCTTTGCCCCCGCCGCTCATCACCGCCTACGATGTGCGCCTTGATCAGCGTCTCGTCCATCCCAGCACCTCCGCACTGCAGGCGGGGCGCCGGCCCCCGGCGCCCCGCGTCGCTCCCGTGCCTGTTGTCCCATCCGCCATCGCTGTCGTGGCTGTCGTCGTCGCCGTTCGCCAATCCCTGTTGCCTGTCTCCAGTCACCGCCGCTCACACTATGTGCCCCCTCATCGCGCCTCCACCCCAGTTCCTCACCGCCTCGCTCACCGCGCCCGCCACGGCGTCCGCGACGTCCTTCGATCCCCCGCGTCGGTGATCGACCTTCCGTCCCCGTACCATCTCCAGGCCCATGCACTCATCAATCACCGGCTGGTACCGGTACCACCGCAGTCGCCCTGCGCTGAGCACTTCCTTCAGCGTCTCGTACGCCTCCAGCGTCCGGTCCACCGACACCAGCTTCACACTCAGGCCCTGGCGTCGCAGAATCTGCCGGCTGTCCGCGCTCTGGTAGCCATCGTAGCTGACTTGCGCGATCTCGAAGCCTCGCCTCGCCAGCGTCACGATCAGCTCCCGCACCTGCGAGAACTGCACCTCGCCCCCCTCCGGCGGCACGATCCTGTGCATCAGGTCCACCACCACAGTCGGCCCTTGCCCGTCTCTCGGGCTACCCTCGCAGTGCGCCATCGCAATCCCGCAGGCGTCCCGGCGCAGGCCCAGATCGACGTGCACATATCGCGGCCATCGCTCCGACGGCTGGAACGTCGGCGACAACTCACCCCCCGCGCATATCGGTGCCTCAAGGTCCTCATCCACCGCCCGCGCCAGAACCTGCGCGTCCGGGAAGAACGGTGCGAACGCCTCGGACGGACGCGCCGCCAGATCGCGCATGGCGCGCTGCCTGTTCCGTTTGAACTCCGGCCTGTACTCCACGGGCACCTCGATCCCGTCACACTCGAAGGTCTCCCCGCAGTAGCAGCCCGCGGGCTTGACCTCCCAGATGGCCTTCCGAGATGCGTAGACCCCCGGGCTCTGCTCCGCCTCTTCCAGCTTCCGCTCCAGGAAGTCCCCGCGGTGCCGCGGCGACGAGATCATCATGAGCAGGCCCGCATCCAGGAACCGGCTGCGGATGCGTCGCTGCACCGCGTTGTAGATCTCCTCCGCCGAGTCCCTGCGGCCACCGTCTGCCTCCAGAAGCCAGCTCGCCTCATCGATCACCGCCCCCAGCACGTTGTACCCCAGCGGATACGTCTCCGCCGAGTTGCCGCTTATCACGACCACGTCCTTCGGGAACCGCAACTCCCGCTGCAGCATCCTCGGCTCGTAACGCTCGAACCACGGCGAGCGCCGAATGCGGCTCAGGATCTCGCCGAACACCACTCGCCGCGCCTGCTCGCCGTTCGTTGACATGTTCAGGAAGCTGATCGTGCTCCCCTCACCGATCCCGTAGTGCCTCTGCGGATTCGCCAGGCACAGCACCCGGTGCAGTTGATACGCAATCGCCAAGCTCGCGGTGTACGACTTGCCCGCCCCTATTCCCCAGCACAGCGCTGCCTCCGTGTACCCGCCCTCGAAGATCTCCGCGAGCACCTCCACTACCGCCGGGTACACCTCGTCCGCGAGGCCCAGATAGTCGCGACCCGTGATGAACTCCCGGATCGGCGCGGGCTCCTCCTCGAAGGCCTCGTCCTCTCTCCCCGGCACGCAACCGCCTCCCGTGCAATGGCTGTGGCCTTCGGCCTGCGATCACCTGCAGCGGTCGGTCTGGTTGCTCGACGTCGCTCCTCTGCTCGCCCGCGCGTCCCGCCGGGCCTTGTTGGGTTCGACTTGCTGGGCCTCCATTAACATAGGAACCGGAACGCATGATTCTGCTAGGCATTCTCGTGCCGGAAGCTCCTTTTCTTCCGAGCCCATCGCGGTGCCGTCGGCTCGACCCGTCCTGCCCGCCTGACGGCAGTGTCGCTTAAGCCGCGGTGAAGACCGTTTTCCAGACTATCCCGCCGGAGGCACCGACCGTCTAAACTTGAGGTGGTCATGAGGTGTCCTTGAGTGCGCGTTGCCCTGCCACTGCTATACTTATCACGCTTCTCGCGCCACCGCCACGTGGGAAGCGCCTCTTCGCTGGACGTCCTGCAACGCACGCGCCCGCCAAACCCAAGGAGAACACTGTGAACGCGAACCATACTCCTTCGGCTGGCTGGCTGCGACGTCTTGTTGTGCTCGGTGTCTCGGCCGCCATCGTGGTCGCCACCATTCTGCGAGCGGCGCCCCTCGCCTCACCCGTACAGACCGCCGATCCTGCCCGCGAACTCAAGCCCGTCGCCGCGGCGATCGGCCTCACCAGGGACCTCCCGCGAGACGCTGTGCTTTCCACCTACGTCTTCTCGCTTATCTACGCGGCACGCTACCAGCTCGCCGTCATCGCCTCACCAGATACCTCTCCCGTTGACTTCTGCGCCGGCTTCCTGCAGGACCCCGTGGCCTTCTCCAAAATGGCCCGCATCGCTGCGATTGAAGCCGGCGTCCTTGCCGTCTGCCTCCTCTACATCCTGGTCGCCAAGATCGTCGATCCCTTGGCTGGCGTCGCTGCAGCGTTCCTCCTCGCCGTTCATCCGACCGCGATTGCCATGAGCCACTCCTACGGCTCGGCCGTCTTCTGTCTGCTCTTCCTGCTGCTTGGACTCGTGGTCTTCGCCTCGGCGGTCAAGCGTACTATGCGTCCCGTTGACTTCGTCGCGGCGGGGCTCGCGCTTGGTTTCGCCACCGAGACCATGCCCATGTCCTGGCTGCTCCTGGTCGCCCTGCTGTCCTGGATGATCCACCAAGCGCCCGCCGAGCAACGGCGCAAGGTGACGACCGGGGCGGCTCTCTGCGCCGTCGCCTTCGTTACCGCCGCACTGACAGTGTTGCCGGGCAGTGATCTGGCGCGACTCGACGCGGTCCTTGCCACAGCCATGAGCGCCGCCATCGGCCTTGCCGTCGTCGCCGCTGGCGTCACGGCTCTCAGGGGCATCCGACAGCGGATGCCCCGCCGCGCCTACCCTTCGGTCGTCTTGGGCGGCGCCCTACTCACCTCCCTCGCGCTCATCTCCGAGCCCGGCATGTCGCGTGCCGCGCCGGGCGACGATCCGTGCGTCGCGGCCTCCCGGTGGATGGCTCGCAGCCTCCCGACCGCCGACAGTGTTGCCGTCCACCTCACCCTTCGCGATCGCATCAGCATCCCGCGCAGCGCCGCGAGTTGGCGCCGCGAACTCGATGCGCCCGCTGAGCTCCGCCAGTGCTCGCGCGCCTACGCAGCCACCGCCATGCACGCCGCCGATGTCCTGGCCGGCCAGGCATGGGACGTTGTCTACGTCACCGGCCCCGGCCACAGTGCCCACGCATTCCGCGATCTCAACGGCGATGTCGTCGCCGCAGCCTATCTTGTCGTCCCTTCCGACATGGACTTGACGCAGTACCGCTGGCCGAGCGCCGGAGACGGGCTTGGTCTGTGGCTCGTCGCCCGCTTCTTGCCCGAGCGCGGCTCGGGTGAGGGCGTCGCCATCTGGGGATTCGCCCAGGCCGCCACACCTCTCCCGCCCATCCAAGTGAACTTCGACATCGGCATGGCCCACCGCATCGCCTGCTTGGAGCGCCCGGGCCACTCTGGGTAGCAGCCAACGCGCCCCGGCGCACAGCAGGCCTTGCCCCACACCTGCCCCGGTGAGACGGCACTATCACATGACGAGAGCCGCGCCAATCTGGCGCGGCTCTCTGCCTTGCGATGCGGCCCTACCTACTCGCCGCCGGCGATCGTCACATACGCCCGCCACAGTGCCACGTAGTACTGCAAAACGCGCTCGCGGTCCGCGCTGTCCTGCAGCTCCGCGCTGCACCACCCATCGAACCCGTCGGCCACCAACAGCCTCACCAGTTCCAGGTAGGGGAACCCGGGGTCCGCAAGGTCATGCGTGTGGACGTGCCCGACGCCCTGCGCCACCGCACGGTAGCTCGCCTCCATGGAGCCGCTGTCGTCCACATCGTACGCGTTGTTGCAGTTGTAGATCAGGCAGATGCCCTCGCCGTCACCGGCCCGCTCCATGATCTCGTTGCAGACCTCGGGCGACGTGAAGTCTCCGTGCATCTCGAACCGCACCTGCACGCCGCGCTCCGCCCCGTACTCCGACAGGCCCCCCAGCGACTCCCCGATTTGCGCCACCGTCTCCTCTGCGGGAATCCCCTCGCTCACGTGCAGTTTGTTGCCGAACACCTTGACGCCCCCCGCCCCCAGGTCCGCGCACAGGTCCAGATGGTCCCGCGTGCGCTGAACGTTCGCCTCCAGCTCTTCCGGGTCTACCGCGTCGTACGCGCATCCGCTGCTCAGTCCCGCGATAGCCACGCCCGCCGCCTCGCACTTGCGCCGCACCTCGTCCCGCGCCGCTTGGGCCATCTCGACCTCGACCCCGTGCGCGTGCTCGCGGTCCGTCCTGAACTCCACCCCCTCGAAGCCCAGCGTCGCGCACTTCTCCAGCAGTGTGTCCAAGTCCCAGTCCGCCCCCATGTTGTACGTCAGCAGTGCCGACTTCATCCGACTTCCTCCTTGCCGCCCTCTACTGCTGCGCCGCCTCGGTCGTCTCCCTGTCCTCGAGCACGTCGCGCACCGCCTCGAGCACCCGCTCCGGTCTGATCCCCGGCATGCACGCCCAGTCATTGGGGCAGTCTTCCCTCGCCCTGATGTAGCATGGCGCGCACGCTAGGTCCGTCACGATCTTCCGCCCGCGCCCGAAGATCGCCATCTCCTGCGGCGGCGTCGGCCCGAACAGCGCCACCACCGGCGTCTTCACTGCGACCGCCGCGTGCATCGGGAAGCAGTCCCCACACACCACCACATCACATAGGCCCAACAGCGCGCAGAACTGCATGACGTCATGCCCGCAGCCGCTGTCCACCACGAGTTCCCCCAACTCCTCACTCAAGCGCCGGTTGGCCTCCCGCTCCTTCGGCCCGCCCACCAACACGACGCGCGCATCGGTCGCCTCCTTCAGCAGACGCGCCAGCTTCCCGAAGTGCTCGGCCGGCCAGTCCTTGCTGGCGAACCGCTCAGTGTCACCGCCTGTCGCCAGCGCCACCACGCTCTCGCCCGCCGGATCCACCCCGAGTTCGCCGAGTACACCCCGCGCGTATTCCACCTCATCCTCACTCGGGCACACCACGTACTCCTCTCCCTCGTACGGCACGCCTACCAGCTCGAAGACAAGCTCCACCAGCGTCTTCTCGTTCCTTCGGAATCGCAGCTCATCCGACAGGCTCAGCGCGACGTACGGCCTGGACTGCTCGTTCACCGGCATCAGGCTGCCGCTCTCGTGCAGCCCGAAGCCCAGCCGCTCCGTCGCGGGTACCATCTGCGCCAGCGCCGCCTCCGCGCCGTCCGCCTCCAGGCTTACCACCAGGTCGAACTTCCGCTGCACGAGCAGCGGCAGCGCCTCCCAAGAGTACTCAATGACCTCGTTCACCAGCGGGTTGCTCCGCACCAGCGGCGCCGCCGCCGGACTCGTCAGCCACGCAATCCACGGGTCGTCGTATCGCTTGTGCAGCGCGTGAACGATCGGGCTGGACTTGACGACATTGCCCAGTTGATGCACTCTTACTACCAGCACCTGTGGCCGCTTTGGCCTGTAGTGCTCGCACCCGTCGCACTCGCACTGCCACCGGCACGGCTTGTAGCCGGTGAACAGCCGGCAGTCGTACCTATAGCTCGCCTGCATGGCTCAGCCGCCTTCACTGCACATGTTCGCGTCTGGAGGAAGCGCGTTGTCTCAGAGGGTCCTCGTTGTCCGCATGTCCGCCATGGGCGACGTCGTCCAGAGCACGCCTGTCGCTCGCGGCATCAAAGCCGCCTCTCCCGACTGCCGCCTCTCCTGGATCGTCCAGGCCCCCTTTGCCGGCCTCCTCGAGCACAATCCGCACATCGACGACCTCATCGTCGTCCCCATGCGTCCCGGCTTGCGCGACCTGATCGAGCCCTGGTGGCGCCTCAAGCGTGGCGACTTCGATATCGCCATCGACCTTCAGGGCCTGCTCAAGAGCAGTATCGTCACCTGGGCCAGCGGCGCGACCCGGCGCATTGGCAAGGAGGAGGCCCGCGAGGCCGCCCTCTTCGCCTACACCGAGTTCTCACCCGAGCGCTGGGATCAGCAGTACGTCTCTCAGCGCTATCTCGAGCAGTGCGAAACGCTGGGCGTCTCCCGCGACGACTTCCAGCCGGAGCTCTTCCTCATCGACGAGGACTTCAAGTTCGTGGATGAAGTCTACGCAACTGAGGGCCTCTACGGGCCCGAGCCCGTCGTCGTCCTCGTCACCTTCTCCGCCGAGCCGCGTCGCGAGTGGCCCGCGGACTACGTCGTCCGCCTCGCCGACATGCTCATCGACCGCTTCGACGCCCGCGTCGTCCTTCCGGGCACCGAGCGCGAACGCGAGCGCGCCCAGGCCCTGTCCGAGCGCATGGCACGACCTGCGGTCGTCGTCGCCGGCCGCACCACCATGCGCGAGGCCGCCGCCGTCCTCAAGCGCGCCGATCTTGTCATCGGCGTCGAGAGCGGACTGACCCACATGGCCTACGCCGTCGGCACGCCGCTCGTCTGCGTCCACGGGTACGGCCCGCTGCGCAACACGCCGGTTGGCCCGCTCACCCGCGCCGTCTACGTCCAGGATGTTCCCTGCCGCCCGTGCCGCCCGAGCACCCCCTGCGACCATCGGCGCTGCATCATGGAACTCACGCCCGACATGGTCTTCGAGGCCGTCGAGGATCTCGTCCGCGAGGCCGACATCGCGTAGCGCCATCTACCCGAGCGCCACACTCCGTTCGACCTCACCCCCCTTCTGACTCCGGGCCCGGACCGTCACCTCGCCGCCAGACGGCGCCCGCACGAACCACTCGAGTTCGCCCGACCTCCTGTGCGGAGCCAGGTGCCCAATCTCCCGGTACCTGCCCAGCGACAGCAGTTCCATGCCCTCCCCCAGCACCAGTTCCACCGATACCGGCCTCAGCGACCGCAGCACCAGGCCCCGCTCGCTGATGTTCGTCGGCAGCGCGCCCTCGTTCGTCACCTGCGCCCGGATGCGGTACATGCCCTCCCCCAGCGCCGCCACGTCGAGGTCCGACACCGCAAGCTTCGGGCGCCGGGCCGCATACTCGATGATGAACCGCGCCGACCCCGGCGCGATCTGCTCCCGCAGGTCCTCGAAGGATGGGTTGATCATCCAGTGCTTCTTCCACCCGCCGATCTCCACGCAGCCCAGCTGCGGGTGGTCGAACTCGTGCCAGTCCACGAACATCCCGTGCTCGGGGTGCTCGTCGTGATAGCGCATCGCGTCCTTAAGGAAGACGTGCCGCTGGTCTGAGCCGGCGGCGAAGAACTCCTCTGTCTTCACCCCCGCGGCGTTGTAGATGTTCCCTTGCTCGATCTCGAAGTGAAACAGACCCATGTGCAGGTAGCCCCAGTCCGCCGAGTGCCCCTTCAGCTCGATCGGCGGCATGTCCGCCGACCGGTACTCCACGGTCGGCAACAGCGTCAGTCCCATCAGCTCGGCCGCGCGCTCCCCCAGCTCCTCGAACACCTTGCGATCCCCCCGCGGTATGTCCTCCACCGAGCCCGTGCTCGGCGCCATCAGCACCGCGCTGCTCCCGCAGTGGAATCCCAGCACCCCGAAGATACTCTCGTGCGCGTACACGAACTCGGCCAGCGCCCGCATCTCCGGCTCCGAGAACGGGAAGTCTCCGGCCCCGGACTGCTCGTGCTCCTGGTGCCAGGTCGCCGGCCAGTTACGGTTGAAGTCATGCGATCGCCCACACGACGCCCTGATCTCCCCGCCGTCCCAGTCATGGATCAAGCCCTCGGGGTACACGGTGTAGAAGGGGCCCTCGCGATCCCCCGGCTCCCGAGGCACCAAGACCCGCGCATCCTCCTCCGAAGCCTTCATGGCCCCGTCCGGGCGCTCCACCCGCATGTCCACGATCGCGCCATCGCCGTCCAGGTCCTGCCGAACCAGGCAGTTCGGCTCGATCCGCTCATCCGTCCGACTCCGGATGTCGGCGCCGGTCGTCAGCGCAAACTCCGCCCCATCCGGGTTTAGCCGCGGGACGACGTAGAAGACCACGTCGCGCAGCAGCTCCTGCGTGTCTACGTAGTCCGGTGCGCCGCTGAGCAGGTCGTGGATCAGTCTCAGCGACGACGTCGTCCCGGCCACTTCCTTCGCGTGGATGTTCGCGTGTACGAGGAACGCCGGCCGCGTATCCGTATCTCCCGCCGACTGGTCGCTCACCTCGAGCATCCAGATGTCCCGGCCCTCCGGCGTCCTCCCCAGCGAGTGCAGCCTGCACAGCTCGCCACACACGTCCGCGGCCTCGCGCACATACTGCGTCATCTCATCGTAGCTGTACCAGTGGTCGTACTGCGGCGCCCTTGGTTCGCCCATCGTCGCTTTGCCCCCATCGTTTCGGCTCTGACCGGACGCGGTTCTCCGCCGACATCGCATCTCTCGGCGGAGATGGCTCTTCGCCGCGCTCCGCCCCCAGCCCTCCCGCCGCGTTTCTGCACGAGCGCCGCCCACGCGTGATGCCATATGCTTCCTCGGCCTCGCTGCCCTGCTGTGGCTCCTCAGCCACCGCCCCGTCGCCCGGCCACGACGTCCCTGCCATGTCGTTTGTGGCACAGCCTTCCCGGCCTGTCAGGCCGTTGCGCCGTTCCCGCTTCGCCGTGTGCGGCTTGCTGCGTCTGGAGAAGGACTCGAGGCTGAGACCGCCGTACGCAGTTGGCCCCTCTCCCGCCTGACTACCCACTACCCACAACTCCGAGGGGCTCGGCGTCCGCCTGACGCCCGACTACCGCACCTGGCGGCGCCGTCAGAAGCCCACCCTCCTGCGCCCGCGGGCGCAGGAGGCGCTCACGTCAGTGAGCGGCGACGGCGCTGCGGCGCGGACGGAGGCCGAGGGCAGCGAGGCCGCAGGTCGCGCCGCCACCGGCGATGCGCGTGCAGGTCCGTCCGAAGGACGGGACGGAGCGCGCGAGCCGGCCGCGGGCGCCAGGCGCCACCTGGTTGCTGCCTGTCGCCCGTCACTGAGTGGCGTGCCGTTGGGCTGGTATCGTGCGGAACCGGGAGCGCGGGGCGTGCGCCGAAGGCGCGCCCCAGCGCCACGGTTCCGAGCGAGCCGTCCGCCGTGCCGGCGCGCCATCAAGTGCTCGACCCTCCGCTCACTGTCGCCGCCATCCGGAGTTCTTTGCGGTCAGACCGCTTGCGGTCTGCGGGGTCCGGGGAGGGCAGTTTCTTTCGAAGAAAGAGCCCTCCCCGCGCCGTTGGCCTTGCCGTGGCCCTATCCTCCGCCGCCGCGCTCGGTCTTCACGTCGAAGACTCCACCGGAGATGTGGGTAATGCATGGTCTCCAGAGAGAGGGGGCAGCGACCGCGCCGCGGTCGCTGGGGAGAGGCAGCGCTGCCCTCAGATCCCCAGCGCCGCACGCTTCCTCTCGATATGTGCCTCGATCCCGTCGGCCACCTCCACCGGGTCATCGCCCAGAGCGAGCTTCCCCCCGGTCAGCTCCTCCAGGTCCTCCGTGAGCAGCTTCACGACCTCCGGAGAGCCCGAGACCGGCGGCGCCGGAGACACGTGCGTGTACAGCCCCAGCGCCAGCGCTCCGATGGCGTCGATCATCGCCTTCTGCTCCATGTACTCCGGAGCCGTCACCGCCATCGGCAGCTCAGGCGTGTCAACGCCCAGCGCGTCCGCCACCGCACCCACCAGCAGCGCCAGCCGGCCGCAGTCCGTACATGTGCCGAAGCTCAGCACCGGCGGCACACCCAGCGCCTCGCATATCGCGCGCAGCCCCTCGCCCGCCAACTCCTGCGCCGCCAGCGAGTTCAGGCCCGCGACCTGCGTCGCGCTGTTGCCGCAGCCCGCCGACAGCACCAGAATGTCGCGCTTGATCAGCTCCCTCGTCACGGCCACTGTCAGGCTGTCCTGCGGCCCGTTCTTCAGCGTCGTGCAGCTCACCAGCGCCACGATCCCCTTGATGCTCCCGGCCTTGATCGCGTCCAGCAGCGGCTCCAGGCTACCGCCCAGCGCCCCCAGGACGGCCTCCGTCGAGAACCCGGTCAGGATCTCCTGAGTCCGCCCCACTGGATGACGCGGCTTGTCCTTGCGCTCCCTGAAATTCTCGATCGCGATGTCGATGATCCGCTGCGCCTGTGCCTCCGCCTGCTCGGGCACGTAGTCCACCCGCTCGTGCGTCCCGGGCACGCCGATCACGTGCGACACCGCCACCAGCTTCGTCCCGTACCGGTCCGCGATCTCGCCCAGCGACGGCACCGAGCAGTTCATGTCCATCGCGAACACGTCAACCGCGCCGGTCGCGATCGCGTACTCTTCGCATATCCAGTTGCCGGTCATCCCGACGAACACATCGCTCTCCGCGAGCCGCTGCATCATCTCCTGCCCGGTCTCGATCGACCCCACGATGCGCAGACCCTTCGCGCCCGCCTCCCGTGCTCGCTGCTGCACATCTTCTGCTTCAGCCGCCTTCACCAGCGCGAACCCCATGAAGGGCTCATGCCCGTTCGGCAGGATGTTCACGCAGTCCGGATCCAGGATCCCCAGGTCCACGTGCGCCGTGTGCGGCTGCGGCGTCCCGAACAGCGCGTCCTGCCCCATCTCCAGCGGCACCTGCACCCCGTAGAAGGTAGCGATGCCCATGCGTAGCGCCGCCTTCGCCAAGCTCACGTAGTCGCCATCGATGTTCGTCATCGCCCGCGTCGTGCTGTCCAGCAACTCGTGCAGTGGCCCACCGGGGAAGATCCCCAGCTCCCGCCACACCTGCTTCCGGCTCGCCGGCGCCAGCGCCTCAACCCAGATCGACTCCTCGTCGCTGCTCTGCGCCATCGTCGCCAGGATGCCCCGGCCCACGGCGACCGACCGCGCGCCCACATCCGGCTCATCCACGCCCAGTACCGACGCAAGCATTCCTGAATCGAGAACGGCGTCTTTCCCTCGCCGGTCGCGATGAGCGTCTGGGCAACATCCCGTGCGTGGTGGCCGTACGCCGCCAGGCCCATGGTGTTGACGTGCACCAGGTTTCGCATCACCATGCCGGCGGCATCGATCCCACACACCCCGCGCGGCGCCTTCGGCGTGATCCGGCACGGCCCCTGACTGCACAACGAGCACCGCAGTCCCTGCTCACAGAACGGACAGCGCTTCCCCTGCGCTTCGTAGCGGTCCGCGACATTCGTCGCGCCGTCCTCCGCCATCACCGCGTACTGCGCATTCACTGTCTCGTGTTGACTGACCGTCTCCGGCATTACGCTCTCTCCTCCAGGTGCCTCTCGTCTTGGGTGGCGTCCTACGCGTCAACCGGCGCAAGCTGCCGGCCTTCAATGCTGACGACCAGTTCCTCGGACCGGATACTTCGTCCCGAACCCTCAATGGCCTGCCTCACCAGCGCCACCAGCCCCGCGCAGCAGGGGACCTCCATTCGTGCCACCGTCACGCTGGCGATCTCTCGGCTCCTGAGTATCTCCATCAGCTTCCTCAGGTACGGCTGCACGTCGTCCAGCTTCGGACAGGCCGTGATCACCTGCTTGCCCGTCAGCAGGTCGCTGTGGAAGCTTTCCAGGGCGTAGGGCACACAATCCGCCGAGATCAGCAGATCCGCGCCCTCGAGCCACGGCGCATGCACCGGCACCAGCGTGAGCTGAACCGGCCAATTCCCAAGCTGCGACGGCTGCGGCCCGCTGCTCGCCGCATCTGTCTCGTCCCCCTCCAGCCACCGCACCATGCTCCCCGCGCATCCCCCGCCGCAGGCCGGGGCCTCGACAGCGTCGGCGCGCAGGTGCTCGACGACCGCATCCTCATCGAACTCCTCGGCCTCTCGCTCCTCGATGGTGATCGCTCCTTGCGGGCACTCTCCGAGGCAGTTGCCCAGCCCGTCACACAGCCGCTCAGCAACCAGCCGTGCCTTGCCATCAATGATCTGAATCGCGCCCTCATCACATGAGGGCACACACAGCCCACAGCCGTCGCACTTCTCCTCGTCGATCCGGATGATCTGTCTTAGTCGTCGCGCCATCAGTAGTCTCCCTCTCTCTGCGCGGCCCGCGGCCGCCGCTTACTTGTCCTCACATGGGCCTTCCACGGCGCCGACCATGTCCGCGAGCGTTGCGCCACGCAGGCCCTCCTCCAGATCGTCCTGGATGCTCATCCACATCGGTCGCAGCGGGCACACCGCCGACCGCTCGCACGCGTCCAGGCCGATCACGCACCGATTGACCCTTAGCGGCCCCTGCATCGCCGTCACGATCTCGAGCAGGTCCACCTCTG
>JALGUI010000218.1 GCA_029820915.1 Candidatus Zipacnadia bacterium
GCTCCCGTACTTCACCGCATCTCCGGAGGTACGCTGTCACCATGATCGCGCTCACCGGCGGAGCCGGCTTCCTCGGCTTCCACGCCGTCAACCACTTCCATGAGAAGAACCCCGATGAGCCCTTTGTGCTGGTCGATATCGCCGACTACATCGAGTCCGACTACCCGGAGGGCACGCAGTTCCTGACCGCCGACATCCGCGACCGCGACGCGCTCAGGCGCGCGCTCGAGGGCCGCGAGCTGTCGTGCCTGATCCATGCCGCGGCCGCGCTGCCGCTGTGGAAGCGCGAGGACATCTACTCCACCAACGTGGATGGCACCCGCAATGTCGTGTCGGTCGCCCGCGACCTGGGCATCCCGCGCGTGGTCTACGTTTCCTCGACCGCGGTCTACGGCATCCCGGACGTGCACCCGCTTCACGAGGACCATCCCATGGTGGGGGTGGGGCCGTACGGGGAGAGCAAGGTGCAGGCCGAGGAGGTGTGCCTCCAGTTCCGCGACGAGGGCATGGTCCTGCCCATCCTGCGCCCGAAGACCTTCATCGGCACCGCGCGCCTGGGGGTCTTCCAGATCCTCTACGACTGGGTGGAGAGCGGCTGCAAGATCCCCGTCATCGGCGACGGCTCCAACCGCTATCAGCTCCTCGAGGTCGAGGACCTGTGCGAGGCCATCTGGCTGTGCGCCACCGGCGACCCGGAGGTCTGCAATCAGACCTTCAACGTGGGCGCCGAGGAGTTCCACACGGTGCGCGAGGACGTCGGCGCGCTGTGCGAGTACGCCGGCTCGGGCGCGCGCGTGATCGGCACGCCGGCGGGGCCGGTGAAGGCTGCGCTGGCGGCGCTCGAGGCGCTGCACCTCTCTCCTCTCTACAAGTGGGTCTACGGCACCGCGGACACCGACAGCTTCGTGGGCGTGGACAAGCTCAAGCAGACGCTGGGCTGGTCGGCGCGGTACAGTAACGCCGACGCGCTGATCCGCTCGCACCAGTGGTACCTCGATCACAAGCACGAGTTGGGCACGGGGACGGGCGTGACCCACCGCGTGGCGTGGAACCAGGGCGCCCTCAAGGTCGTGAAGTTCTTCATGCGCATCTGAGAGGGTATGCTATGCCGTACGGAGAACTCCGGATTGGCGGCATCCCGTGACGGTGAGGAGGTGAGATGTATGGCGAGCGCGGATCAGCAACAGATGGGTTTCCCGGAGGCCCCGCTTTACGCGGTGCACGCCAGCCCATCGGAGGCATTCGGTGTGCTTGCCCGCGCGCTGGAGACGACAGTCGAGCGTCTCAGGCTCCGAGTTCTCCTATCCAAGCTGTCCTTGCCTGAGCTCACCGACGCCATCGGCCGCGGTAGCACGACCAGCAAGGCGCGATGCAACGCCACGCACTCCGTTGCTGTTCTCCGGATTGCCCGGGAGTGGGGGCGCACAGAGCGCCACCGTGTCGCCGGCCATGCCCTGCTGATGCGCGCCGGGGGGGAGCACTCCCCCGTCTGGTTCGCGGTCTCGGATGGCCCTTACGCGTTCTGGGATAGCGTTCTCGGCCACGCTCTGCGGCACTCCTACCCGCACGTCAGCTTCCCATCCTATGCGACCGCTGACATCCGCGCGTGGCTTACTGCGCTTGCGCACGCTGCTTCAGTTGCGCCGGATCGGATGCGAGTGACAGGTATGTCCCTGCACTCCCGTATTGCCGACCCGACCGCTGAACGGCAGACGCAGGTCGGTAGGCTGTGGACCGACTTGTCACTGAACTTCGCCTTTGATGCCATTAGCGCGCAGAATGCGGCTGTGAAGAAGCTCCAATTCCAAGCTGAGCAGAACGGCAGGCTGAGCGTGGCTGGGCACATCGTGCGCGACGGGGAGATCGGCATTCAGGCAGGATTCGAGCCGCTCCGCAGGGCCGTCCTGGAGCCATGCACCGACGTAGCGGCTCACAGGTTCCGGCAGCTCGACAATCGTGCACGGGTACGCGAATACGGTTTCGCAACGAGACCGTTCTTCATCGAGTTCCCGTTCCCTGTCTTCGACAGCGTAACGACGCAGGCCAGACTCATCGAGGTTCTTCAGTCAATGCCTCAAACTTCACACGCCGTCATGCACGCCAATCCCTACGTGCACGTATCGCTGTTCGACCGGCTGGAAGAGACGAACTGCGATATCTATGTGCTGTCTGACACCCGCATATGCGTGGTGCCACAGACGCGTAGTAGTCCCACAGCGCTGTCTCGGCTCTTCTCGCACATATCGACCGAGTTCGCAGAGGGAGAGGTAAGGGACTACGCGGAGGTCTACCGATGACCGAAGAGGAGTACCTCTCCGCTGTCAAGCGTCGCTGTGATACCTATGAGCGTACAGTACAGGCCATTGGGTGTCTCAAGTCGGCTCTGTGCTGGGACGACGAGACGCGCATGTACCGCGAGGAGTGCAAGTTCGCGTCGGGCCGGAGGATGACCCCTATTGACTCCGACGATCTGACACCCGACATTGTCGTCCAGTTTGGCCCTGAGCACGGGCTGGTCGGAGAGGTCAAACTAACCGCCAGCAGCGAGATCGACTTCGAGAACGCCGAGACCCAGATCAAGAGCTATGACCAAGACCTCTGCGGTTGGTGGACCGACAGCGAAACGATCCACGACCATCAGGTCGCCTGTGTTGTTGATGACGCCCACGTCGGACCCGCGATGCGACGGTTTGGCGCTGGGGAAGCGTTCGACCGGGCGTTCATCCTGTTGTCTGCTGCCGTGATACGCGCTGCCAGCGAGTTCCTCAAGTTCGAGTTGCGCATAGGGATGTTCATCGAAGAGCGGCTGGCCACCAAGTTCGATCCCAACACGCTCATCCCGTTGGAGAGAGTCTGGATCATCGAGGAGAAGAAGTTCTGCGATGATCCCCCGCCTTGCCCCGAGTACACAATGTATGTCCTTTGGTTCTACTACTTCCTCACGCTAAGGGGCGGCGAGACGCGGCTGGCCAGGCACGATGATGTGCAGGTGGAGCAAGTGCGCGTTGACGCACTTGAAGCCCGCGACTTCCTGCACCAAGCATTCTCGGTCTGCGGGTCCGCCGACGCGGAACCGCGACAGCCAAGCGTCCCTCGCAAGGACTGGATCACAGAGGCTCTGGATCATTTCGTCGCGATCGGTCGGGGGGATGCTGACGCCACCAATCCTGACGTGTTCTGGATAACGTACAACCCTGCGGCTCACGCGACCGACCTCGACGACTTCGCTCGTCAAGTCTACCGGAACTGCCCCCCGGAATGGGCGCAAGACGAACCTCGAGAGGATCCCCAGCAGTCTCTGACACTGGGGGAGAACTAGCTCGGTCCCCATCCCGCCCCTTGGCCGATTTCGTTGACTCCCCGATTCCCGCTGATATATACTTTGCGAGTCCGCGCGCGGATGCGCGCACACCGCCCGTTCCCCGAGCGTCCGGTCCGAGCCGTCCCGCCGGTCGCTCGTACAGGAGGTCGAGCCACTACGTCCGAGCAGAAAACGCGCAGGCCCGTGGCCTCCGTCGAGGTCGAGGGCGCCGAGTTGAGCTCGCTGGTCGGCGAGCGAGACGCCAATCTGCGCATGATCGAGCATGACCTGGACGTCGCTATCGTGCCGCGGGACGACCGCCTGCAGATATATGGCGACGAGAGCCGCGCCCAGGCCGCCGCGAAGCTGCTGGACACCTGTCTGCGGGCCATCCGCGGCGGCCGTGTCCCGACGCAGCAGGATATCAGTCTCGCGCTGAGGGGCGCGCAGGCGGAGGGCTCCGACGCGGGCGAGGCGCTGCTGTCGGACACCGTCATCGTCACGCATCGCGGCAGGCCGATCCGGCCCAAGACCCCGAACCAGGCCGAGTACGTGCAGTTGCTGCGAGACGGCGACCTGACCTTCTGCATCGGTCCCGCGGGCACCGGCAAGACCTTCCTGGCCATGGCCGCGGCCGCCGCCGCGCTCAAGGCCGGCGAGGTCAGCCGTCTCGTGCTGTCGCGACCCATCGTCGAGGCCGGCGAGAGCCTGGGCTTCCTGCCCGGCGACATGCTCGACAAGGTGGACCCGTACCTGCGCCCGCTGTACGACGCCCTGCACGACATCATCGGCCTCGACCGCACGCGCAGGCTCACGGAGCACGGCACCATCGAGGTCGTGCCGCTCGCCTACATGCGCGGGCGCACCATCAACGATGCCTTCATGATCCTCGACGAGGCGCAGAACTGCTCGCCCATGCAGATGAAGATGTTCCTGACGCGCATGGGCTTCGGATCACGCATGGTCGTCACGGGCGACATCACGCAGAGCGATCTGCCCGGGGGGCACTCCAGCGGGCTGCAGCACGCCCTGCATGTGCTCGGTGGCGTGGACGACGTGGCGGTGTGCCGGCTCACCCGGCACGACATCGTCCGCCACGATCTCGTGCAGCGAATCGTGCTGGCCTACGAAGCGAGCGAGGAGCGCGAGGTCCCCGGCCCCGCGGCCGGGATCGAGGATGCGCAACAAGCGCCGAGCCGGTAACAACAACTCCCGGCGCGCAGGGGCGCGTGCGGGGACGGGGATATCGACCTTCCTCTACGTCCGGGCCGCCATGGGCGCCGGGACACTCCTCGTGTTGTTCTTCCTGCTCTTCGCCCGCCTCGTGCCGGAGAAGATCTCCCTCGAGCCGGGCGTCGTCGCGGACCGCACTATCATCGCCCCGCGCTCGGTGACGTACACCGACACCCAGACGACCGAGGAGCGGCGGCAACTGGCGCGGGACACCGTCCCCGACCGGTACACCGCGGTTCCCGAGGCCGGCAGGCTGGTCGAGCAGACCATCAACGACGTCTTTGCCGCGGTCACTCAGGCCCGCGAGGAGGCCGCGGTTCCCGTTGAGCCGGTCGGGGAGGCGGAGCCCCCTGCCGAGCCTGCCGAGCCTGCCGAGCCTGCCGAGCCGAGGTCATCGCGCAGGCGGTGCGCGAGCGCGTGGAGGTCGCCCTGACCGACGAGACCATCCGCCTGCTGGCGTCCACCAACCCGAGCACGCTCGAGCGGCTGCGCCGCGACACCCTGGCACTGGCCGACCAGCAGATGCAGGGCAGCATCCATGACAACACCAACGACCTCGAGAATGCCAAGGCGATCATCGGGGAGAGCGCCGCCGAACTGCCCCTGACCCCTCAGTACCAGGCCATGGTCGCGGACATCGCGGGCAAGGCCCTCCGGCCCAACCTGCGCTTCGACGAGCAGAGGACCACGGACGACCGCAATACGGCCGCCGCCGCGGTCGAGCCGGTGCGCCGCCAGATCCAGGCCGACAACATCGTGCTCGCGGCCGGCGAGACCGTGAACGAGCGACACATCGACATCGTCAAGGCCCTGGGCCTGATGGCGCCCACCGTCGATTATTCCCAGGCGTTCGCCCTGCTCGTCATGCTGGCCCTGCTCGTGCTGGTGATGGGGGGCTACGTTGCTCGCTTTGAGGGCGAGGTCTGGACCGACCACCGGCAGATGCTGCTGCTGTGCGCCGCGCTGGTGCTCGCTGCCGCGGGCTTCAGGAGCGCCCTGCAGTGGCACGTCTACGGCGCCATCACGCTCGGCGTCAGCACCGCGCTGGCCATGATCGTCGCCATGTTGCTGGGCGCCCGCCTGGCCATCGTCTTCAGCGTCGCCATCGGCCTCTTGGCCGGTGTCGTCGCCACCGGCAGCGGCGACACCGGGCTGGTAATCGCCACCATCCTGTGCAGCTCCTTCGCCGCCTACGCCAGCGCGGCCGCCGGCGGCAAGAGCTTCACCATGGTCCGCACCGCCGGCCTGGTGGGCGTCGCCAACGCAATCGTCTTCGTGGTCACCAGCGACGTCTTCGGCCTGTCGGTGTCGGCCAACCAGATCATCGCCTCGGCCCTCGCCGGGCTCTTCTCGGCAAGCATCGCCGTCATCGCCGTGATGGCCCTCGAGCGCGTGGTCGGCGTGGTGACCGACCTGCGCCTGCTCGAGCTGGCCAACCCCAACGAGCCCATCCTGCACCGACTGCTCACCGAGGCCCCCGGCTCGTACCAGTCCTCGGTCATGGTCGCCAACCTCGCCGAGCCCGCGGCCGAGGAGATCGGCGCGAATGCGCTGCTGGTGCGCACCGGCTGCATGTACCACGACATCGGCAAGCTCAAGCGGCCCTACTTCTTCATCGAGAACCAGTTCGGCGAGGAGAACCCGCACGAGAAGCTCAAGCCCCATCTCAGCGCGCTCACGCTCATGGCGCACGCCAGGGACGGCTATGAGCTGGCGCGCGAGATTCGCCTGCCCGAGCAGATCGCCGACATGATCCGTCAGCACCACGGCACCTCGCTCGCCGGCTACCCCTACCACCTGGCCGTGCAGCAGGAGGGCGAGGAGAACGTCAACGAGGCCGACTACCGCTACCCCGGCCCCAAGCCGCAGACGCGCGAGGCGGCACTGCTGATGCTCGCCGACTCGGTCGAGGCGGCGGCCCGCACCCTCGTCAACCCCACGCACGACCAGATCGAGGAGCTGGCGGAGCGCATCATCCGCGGCAAGATGGAGGATGGGCAGCTCGACGAATCCCCCATGACCTTCGCCGACCTGCGCATCATCCGCGACAGCTTCGTCAGCACCCTCCACGGCATGTTCCACCAGCGGCTCAAGTACCCCGACCAGGAGGAGGAAGAGCGCGAGGAGGCGCAGGCGGCGGGCCGCGCCGAGAACGGCGCCCCCGGCCGCTGAGCCATGCGGGTCGAGATCAGGAATCTGCAGAGCCTCGCGATCCACGAGGAGCTGCTCGCCGACGCGGCGCGCGAGGCGCTGCGCGTCGCCGGCGAGGCGCTGGATGCCGTGGACATCGCCGTGGTGGACGACCGCCGCATCCGCGACGTGAACCGGCGCTTCCGGAACCGGGACAGTGCCACCGACGTTATCGCCTTCGAGGCCGAGGACGAGCCCGGACGCAGGGCCGGCGAGGTGATCGTCAGCGCCGAGACGGCCGGGCGGCAGGCGCGCGAGGTCGGGCACTCGCTGCAGGCCGAGCTGTGCCTGCTGATCGCGCACGGAGTCCTGCACGTGCTGGGCCACGAGGACTACGACGACCGCTCGCGAGCCGAGATGGACGGACTGCAGCAGCGGGTGCTCGCCGCACTGGGAGAGCGACTGGCGCAGTATGAGGAATAGTTGGGACGAACGCGAGGACGAGGAGGGCCCCGACAGGCCCTGGAAGCCGCGCTCCACTCTCGACAGCTTCCACCACGCCTTCGAGGGCCTCTACCACGTGTTCAAGACCCAGGCCAGCATGCGCATCCAGAGCGTGTTCGTCGTGCTGGTGCTGATCGCCGCCTGGGGCTTCGGCGTCGATCACATCGAGTTGCTCCACCTCCTGCTGCCCATGATTATGGTCCTCGTCGCGGAGGTCGTGAACACCGCCATCGAGGGCCTGATCGACGTGCAGGTTGACGGCTATGACGAGCGCGCCAGGATCATCAAGGACGTCGCCGCCGCGGCGGTGCTGATCAGCGCCATCTACGCCGTACTCGCGGGCGTGCTCATCTTCGCCCACAACGAGAGCTTCCTCGCTTTCTGCCGGTTCCCGCCGGAGTTCCCGAGCCGGCCGCACCTCGGGCCCCTGCAGATCGTCCTCATCGGCATGCTGCTCTTGGCTGTCATCATCGTCTGGATCAAGCGCGCCACCGGCTGGCGCTCGTTCCTGACCGGCGGCGTCGTCTCCGGCCACACCGCTCTGGGCTTCATGATCGCCGGCTCCATCGCCCTGGTGACTCAGAGCCCCGCCGTCAGCGCGCTCGCACTTGCGCTCGCGCTACTGCTCGCCCAGAGTCGCCTGCAGGCCGATATCCACAAGCTCTCGGAGGTCGCGCTCGGCGCGCTGCTCGGCACGCTCCTCGCGCTGATGCTCTTCGCCTGGCCCGTTGCCTCCTGACGCCGCTCGCGTCGCCACCGCCCCGCCGCCCCCGCTCCCCCTCTTGCGCCGGCGGGCGAGTTCGCGTATCCTCACCGCCGGAGGTGCTGGCCGTGGGCAGGATCCGCGTTGGCTTCATCGGTGCGGGCAATCGCGCCAACGCCTCGCACTACCCGAGCGTGGCCGAACTCCCCGACCTCGCCGAGATGGTCGCCGTCTGCGACCTCGACCCGGGCAGACTCAACGCCACCGCGGACCGCTATGGCCTCGAGGCGCGCTTCACCGATCTGCGTGAGATGCTCGACGCCGTCGAGCTTGACGCGGTCTACTGCGTCGCCCCGCCGACGCATCTGCTCGACATGGTCATGCCCTGCCTCGAGGCCGGGAAGCACCTGTTCACCGAGAAGCCCCTCGGCGCGAGCTACGACGACGCCCGCCGCATGGCCGCCGCCGCCGAGGTGAACGGCTGCCTGACGCTGGTCGCCTACAACCGGCGCTTCGCCGCCGTCAACCTGCACTGCCGGCGGGTCATCGCCGAGCGCGGGGGACCCACGCAGGTCGTCGTCGAATACCACAAGGGCCAGGCGGAGCAGGTCCCGTACGAGGACCTCACAATGATGGTCTACGACATCAGCCACGCGGTGGACGCCGTGCGCTGGTGGCTGGGCGAGCCGGAGGGCGTCTACGCCACCGTCCGGCGCAGGCACGCCGACCGGGACAACGTCTTCAATGCGCTGATGACCTGCGAGAACGACACCGTCGGCATCCTGACCGCCAACCGGGCGTCAGGGACGCGCTACGAGCGCGTGGAGGTGCACGCCCGCGGGGTCATGTGCTCGATCCGCGCCCCACACCACGCCGAGATCTGGACCGATGGCGCCACCGAGCCGACCGTCGTCACCGGCGAGGAGCTGTGCGGCACCGACGATCAGCGCGTCACCTACGGCTTCCTGGCCGAGAACCGGCACTTCCTGGAGTGCGTGCGCGACGGCGTGCAGCCGATGCCGAACTTCGCCGACGCCGCGAGGACCATGCGGCTGTGTGAGCGCCTGGAGCGAGGTGAGCTGTAGCGCCCCGTGCGTGAACCGCCATGATAACGCCGAGGATTCCGCGCCCGAACATCCATGAGTTCGACTTCCTGGTGGTCGGCTCCGGCGTCGCCGGCCTGTTCGCCGCCCTGCACCTGGCCGACCGCGGCACGGTCGCGCTGGTCACCAAGGACGAGCTGACCGAGTGCAACACCGAGTACGCCCAGGGTGGCATCGCAGTCGCCCTCGGCCGCGATGACACGCCCGCCGACCACGCGCGCGACACGCTGGAGGCGGGCGCCGGGCTGTGCGACCCGGCGGCGGTCGAGGTCCTGACCCGGGAGGGGCCGGCGGCCGTCGAGGAGCTCATGCGGCTCGGCATGCGCTTCGATCGCAAGGCCGGCGAGCTGGTGCGCGGCCGCGAGGCGGCCCACGGCACGCGCCGCATCCTGCACGCCTCGGGTGACGAGACCGGGCACGAGGTCGAGCGCGCCCTCTCGCGCCGCGCGTCCGTGCACCCGTCGATCACCATCCTTGACCGCACGCTGATGACCGATCTGCTGGTGGTCGAGGGCCGCTGCGTGGGCTGCGACGCCCTCGCGCTGCCCGACGGCGAACGCATGCGCTTCGTCGCCCCCGTCACCATCCTCGCCACCGGGGGGCTGGGCCAGCTCTATGAGGTCACCACGCTCGCCGAAGTTCCTGATCTCCGAGGCGGTGCGCGGAGAGGGCGCGGTGCTGCGCAACGCCGTGGGCGAGCACTTCATGCCCGAGTACCACCCGCAGAGTGACCTCGCGCCCCGCGACATCGTGGCGCGCGCGGTCCTCAGCGAGATGCGCAGGGACCAGCGCGGCTACGTGGAGCTCGACTTCTCGTCGATCCCGCTCGAGCGTTTCCTGTCCCGCTTCCCGGGGATCGTGGCCGAGCTGCGGCGCCAGGGCTTCGACATCTACCGCGAGAGGGTGCCCGTGGCCCCGGCCGCCCACTACGCCATGGGCGGCATCGGCACCGACGGGCGCTGCCGCACCGACCTGCCGGGGCTGCTGGCCGTCGGCGAGTGCTCGTGCCTCGGGATCCACGGCGCCAACCGTCTGGCCTCGAACTCCATGCTCGAGGGGCTGGTCTTCGGCCTGCGCGCGGCCTCCATCGCGCCGGCGCTGCCCAGGCTGTCGTACGAACAGCTCGGCGTGGCGGCCGAGCTGGCGCCGCCGCCGGTGCGCTGCGCGCCCACCGCCCTGCGCGCGGAGCTGCAGAGCATCATGCAGACCTGCGCGGGGATGGAGCGCGAGGAGAAGAGCCTGCGCGAGGCGCTCGACAGGGTGCGGGCGTGGGTGGCGCAGATCGCGACGCTGCCGACGTCGTCGCGCGAGGAGGCCGAGGCCGCCAACATGGTGACCGTCGCGAACCTGGTGCTGACCGCGGCCCTGGCCCGCACGGAAAGCCGCGGAGCGCACTTCCGCAGCGACTTCCCCGAGGCCTACAACGCCTGGCGACGGCACATCGCTCTGCGCGCCGACGCCAGCGGCGCCGCGACTGCCAAGCTCGTTCCGGTGGAGAATCCGCTGGGGTGAGATACCGATGACCCCCAAGCGCTCGCCGCTGCACGATGAGGACGACCTGCGGGACTGAACGCCGCCGCGTGCCGCGGAACGCCCCCCGGGCGAGGCGCCCGGGGCACGGAACGGTGCTGATGCCGTCAGGAGGGGCGGGGTTCCCACCCCGCCCGGCCGTTGCCGTCGTCGTTCTGGAGGGGCGGGCCTACGCGCCCGCCCGGCCGTTCGCCGTTCACCGCTGCGTACCGTGGAACGACCCTCGGGCGAGGCGCCCGGGGCACGCAACGATGCTGTTGCCGTGAGGAGGGGCGGGGTTCCCACCCCGCCCGGCCGTTGCCGTTCACCGCCGCGTGCCGTGGAACGACCCTCGGGCGAGGCGCCCGGGGCACGCAACGATGCTGATGCCGTCAGGAGGGGCGGGCCTCCCACCCCGCCCGGCCGTTGCCGTTCACCGCTGCGTACCGTGGAACGGCCCCCGGGCGAGGCGCCCGGGGCACGCAACGATGCTGTTGCCGTGAGGAGGGGCGGGCCTCCCGGCCCGCCCGGCCGTTGCCGTCGTCGTTCTGGCGGGGCGGGCCTCCCGGCCCGCCCGGCCGTTGGCGTTCGCCGCCGCGTGCCGTGGAACGGCCCTCGGGCGAGGCGCCCGGGGCACGCAACGATGCTGTTGCCGTGAGGAGGGGCGGGGTTCCCACCCCGCCCGGCCGTTGCCGTCGTCGTTCTGGCGGGGCGGGCCTCCCGGCCCGCCCGGCCGTTGGCGTTCGCCGCCGCGTGCCGTGGAACGGCCCTCGGGCGAGGTGCCCGGGGCACGCAACGATGCTGTTGCCGTGAGGAGGGGCGGGGTTCCCACCCCGCCCGGGCGTTAGCGTTCGCCGTCCCCCATTGCTCCCGCTCGGCAGGTGATTCTCCTCTCCACGGTCTCCTTCTACGCCAGCCCAATCAGCGCCACGTTCCGGCCGCAGCGTTCGGGGTCCCAGCGGTAGGAGGCGTAGCGCTCGGGCTCGCAGCGCGTGCAGCCGTCCATGACCTCGATGCGCTCGCCGGGCACGCCGGCCTCGGTAAGCTGCCGCATCGCCACGCGAATCATGTCCACGTGCGCCAGCTCTCCGGAGCGATCGACCGCGCCGGGAATGTGCTCAAAGGCCGCCACAACGTCGTCCCCCACCTCGAAGCAGCAAGCGCGGATGCACGGGCTGAGCGCCACCCGAAGCCCCTCCGGGCCGCCGCCGTGGGCGCGCAGCGCCGCGCGCACCAGGCTCCCCGGCATGTCGGCCGCGAGGCCCCGCCAGCCCGCGTGCGCCAGCCCCACCGCGGGCCCGCCGGGGTGGTGCAGCCAGATCGCCAGGCAGTCGGCCACGTAGATCGCCAGGGCGACGCCCGGCACGTCCGTCACCAGGCCATCGACGCCGGGCAGCGCCGGGACGCGCCCCGCGCCTCGTGCCATGTCGGCCGTGACGCGCGCGACCTTAGCGCCATGCACCTGCTCGGCCTCGACGAGGCTGCGGCCCGCCCCCATCTCGGCCAGTGCCGCCTGCAGCCGGTCCGGCGGGTCATCGCCGCCGGGCCGGGGCCGCCGCGACCGGCCCACGAACCCGCCCGCCACGCCCGGCCAGCTCAGCCTGTGCTCCCATGCGCTCATGGCTCAGAAGTGCAGCTCCGGCGGCGGCGGGATGTCCACGGGCATGCCGGTCTCGATGGACACCTCCGCGGCGGCGCCCACGCAGGTGGCGTCGCGGGCGGCGAGGCTCTGGGCGACATCCATCTTCTCCGGGTCGCGCACCCAGTCCAGGAAGGCCTGCTGGATGAGCGGGTCGCCGCCGCCGTGGCCGCCGCCGCTAGAGCGCGGGTGCCACTCGTCGATGTGGTCGGTGTGCCGGTACTGGTTGCGGATGACGAAGTTGCACTCGTTGTTGTACTGGGCCGACATCTTCCCATCCTCGCCGACGAACCAGAAGTCGCGCGTGTACTCGGGCGTGAAGTGGCACTCGGTGTACACCGCGCTCTTGCCCGACTCGTAGGTGACGATCACCTGCGAGTTGTCGTTGACGTCGGCCTCCTCGGCGAAGACGCAGAAGTCCTCCTTCTCGACGGTCACGCCGTAGTCCATCAGGAAGCGATCGTGCTGCACGAAGAACGGGCACTCGTCGCGCCGGTCACAGTCGCGGCAGCGCTTGTCATTGGCCGCGTCGCCGCCGTAGTAGAGCAACGAGCCGGTCGCGTAGACTCTCGTCGGCCGGCCCGCGTCCATGAACCAGTTGAGCAGGTCAATGGTGTGAACGCCCTTCTGCATCAGCAGCGACACCGTGTACGCCTTCGTGCGCTGGCGGTCGTGGTAGAAGTAGTTCCCGCCTACCGAGACGTTGTCCACCGCGATCCCGGTGAGGATGTCGCCGATCGTTCCCGCATCAAGGATCTCGCGCATGCGCATGAAGATGGCCGAGTAGCGCAGCTCCAGCCCCACGCACAGGACGGTGCCCGCCTCGTCCCACGCGCGGATGATGTCGTCGGAGTCCGCCACCGACTGCGCGATGGGCTTTTCGAGCAGCACGTGCTTCCCGTAGCCGAACGCCTGCACGGCGTTGTCGCGGTGGGCGATCGAGCAGCACGTGCTTCCCGTAGCCGAACGCCTGCACGGCGTTGTCGCGGTGGGCGAAATCGGGTGAGGCGATGACCACGCCGGGCATGTCCTCGCGGGCGAGGAACTCGTCGAGGTCGGCGTAGTAGTCGATGCCATCGCCGAACATGGGCCGGCAGCGATCGAGCGCCTGCGGGTCGGGGTCGGCGATCGCGACCAGCTCCGCCTCGGGATGGTTGTCGTAGGCGCGGGCGAAGTAGCGGCCCCGCCCACCCAGGCCGATCACGCCAAGTCGAACCTTCTCGTCAGCCATGTCTGTCCTCCATCTCCCAGCT
>JALGUI010000219.1 GCA_029820915.1 Candidatus Zipacnadia bacterium
GTGGGTATGCTCTTCACAGCGGGGAACAGGACCGTCGAGGTAAGCTTCGCGACCGACGGTGAGCCTACGGGGCACATCCGCATTACGCAGGCCGCGCAGCGGCCTGACGGCGATGACGTGCTCGTGGACGGCGATCTGACCCGGCAGGTGCAGCCGCAGTCGGGCTTGGCCACGCCCGGCCCGCAGTGACCTTCGCGGCGCACACGAGGCGAGGTGACGGGCGATGCGCACGCTCTTCCTGGTGACCGTTGACTGCGATCTGCGCACCGACCACATGGCGGCGCGGCAGGCGTGCCTCGGGGCCATGCTCGAGGCGTTCGGCGACGAGGGCCTGGCCGGACGGGTCACGTGGTTCCTCAACGAGAACGACTTCCGGCTCACCGAGAGCCACGAGGCCTTCCTGCACGAGGCCGCCGGCCGTGGTGACACGCTGGGCATCCACGACCACCTCGAGCCGCTGAACGCGAACAGCGCCGAGACCACGCCGGAGTACGAGGTACGCTCGGTGCTGGCCTGCTGCCGGGCATCACGGGACCGGGTAACGGGGTGGCTGGAGGACAACGGCTATCCGGGCGGAGTCCGGGCGCACCGCACGGGGTGCCTCACGCAGGCGCCGCAGGTCTACGAGGCGCTGGCGGAGCTGGGCTACGCCGTGCTGTCCGACATCTGGCCGCGACACCGCGCGAACGACCGCCGCGGGCGCCCGGCCCAGGACAACACGGAGATTCCCCTCGGCATCGGCCCCTACCGGCACGATGCGCACAACTTCGCCGACTTCGCCTCGACGCGGGGCCGCTTCCTGCAGGTGCCGGTGGGAGCTATGTTCTTAGGCCCCTTCGGCTTCGAGCTGCTGGACCGCTGGCTGGAGGGGTCCGCGGAGCAGGGCGTGGACCCGGCGGTGTTCACGTGGTGCCTGCATCCCTACGAGGTGCTCACCGACAATCGCGACGCGGTGTCGCCGGGGATGGTGGCGGTGCTGCGCGACCACCTGCGCCGCTTCCGGGAGGACTACGCGGCCGAGTTCGTGAGCATGGAGCAGCTCGAAGCGATGCTCGGCGAGTAACGGGTCGCAGGCGCGGGGCGGCTACTCGGGAGGCGCGGACTCCTCGTCCTCCCATGCCATCTCGACGCGCCGGCCCTCGCGCTCGGACTCATAGGCGGCGAGGACCGTCGCCAGCGTGTCGCGCGCAAGCCGCGTCGGCGCCAGCGGCTTGCGGTCCTCGACGATCGCCCCGATGAGGTCGCCCAGCGTCGCCTCCACCGCGTACGGCGCGACCTCCAGCGGGTTGTGCACGGAGATGGGCGAGATGTCCTCGCCGGCGAAGAGCAGCAGCGGCAGTTCGTCCTCCGGCATGTCGCGGATCAGCAGCGTCCCCTCCGTGCCCACGATGTGCCGCTCGGCGCGGTAGCGCACCGCATCGTCGGCGAAGGTGACGACGATGGTGCCCATCATGCCGTCGCCGAGGTCGAGCGCGACCGTCGCGGTGTCCTCGCCGGTGCCCTCGGTGGTGATGACCAGGCGCCGGCACATCGCCGTGACCGCGCGCGGCCGACCGAACAGGTGGAGCATCAGGTACATCCCGTGGTAGCCGGCGTCGATGAGCGCGCCGCCACCCGCGCGCTCCAGGTCGCCCTTCCAGTGCTCGGGGTCGCTCATGCGCTCGACCTCGTTGTCGAAAACCTGGAAGGTCGCCAGGAAAGGCCGGCCGATCGCGCCCTCCGCGATGAGTCGCTTCGCGCCGACGACGGCCGGGAAGTGGACCTGCGGCATGGAGATCAGCAGCCGCCGCCCGGTCCGCTCGGCGGCGGCGATCATCGCGTCGGCCTCGTCGAGTGTGCGCGCGATGGGCTTCTCGCAGATGACGTCCCTGCCTGCCTCCAGCGCCGCGACGGCGATCTCGCGGTGGCTGTCGTGCGGGGTGAGGATGTCCACCACGTCAACCTCGTCACTCTCGACCACCGCGCGCCAGTCGGTCTCCGTGCGCTTGATGATGCCGTAGCGGCGGCGCGTTTCCTCGAGCGCCCGCTCGTCCGGGTCGGCGGCGATGACCCGGCGCACCTGCTCGTTGCGCACCAGTGCGTCGAGGTGCAGGGGCGCGAACCGTCCGCAGCCGATCAGCCCGACCGTCAACTCCATGACAGCCCTCCCGCGTCGGCGGTAGTTGCCGTGCGACCACCTATGCTCGCCTGGAGAGGCCGGACCCCGTTCCGGCCTGTGCCGTCGTCGTTGTTAGTTGTTGCTTTCGTACCTGTCGTGGCTTTCGTCGCCGCCGTCACGCCATCATCTCCAGCTTGACATCCGCCGGCTCGACATGCCCGACGACATCACCATGACAGTTCGTCACCTCGGGCCGCGCGAAGCGCTTTACGAGCTCGTCCGGGAGCTCGACCTTCGCCGCGCACAGCAGCGCCATCGCGACCGGCGCGTGCGCCCGGCCCGAACCGTCGGCGACCTTGAAGGCGATCCCGACCTCGCGCCCGCGCGAGGCCATGCAGAACAGCCCCTCGGCGCCGCCCTTGGCGATGACGCCTCCGCCGGTGCACGCCATCAGCTCGGTGTTGAACGAGCCGGGGGCGCTGACCATCTCCGGTGCCGCGGCCATGGCGGCGCGCACTCGTGCCACGGCCTCGCGCACCTCGCCCGGCATGCCCACGGGCGCCACGAGCCGTGCGAAGGCCCGCGCCATGGCCACCAGCGGCATCGCCGCCGTTGGGGCGCCGCAGCCGTCGCGCCCCACCGCGAACTGCTCGGTGGGCACGCCGCTCAGCAGCGAGAGGTGGGTCGCGATCAGGCACTGCACCGGGTGCTCGCGCTCGAGGTAGGTCGCCGGGTCGGCGCCCAGCGCCAGACAGGTCGCGAGCATCCCGGAGTGCTTGCCGGAGCAGTTGTTGTACGGCGGCGACGGCTCGCGCCCCTCGCGGATCAGCCGGTCGCGCTCGGCCGTGTCGCCGGGCCAGTGGGTGCCGCACTGCAGCGCCGACTCGTCCAGGCCGAGCTTGTCGAGCAGCCCGCGCACCGTCGCCACGTGCATGGCCGAGCCCGAGTGCGACGCGCAGCAGACCGCCAGCTCGTGCTCGGTCAGGCCGAAGCGGTCCGCCGCGCCGCTGGTCACCACGCTCAGCGCCTGGATGGGCTTGGATGACGAGCGCCAGAACTGCACGCCGTCGGGGTCGCCGGCGCTCGCCAGCAGCCGGCCGTCCGGGCTGCACACCGCGACGCGCCCGTAGTGCGTGCTCTCCACCACGCCGTCGCGCGTGACATGCGCCAGCGCAACGACGCCCTCGGGTTCGTGAGCCATCGCGGTCCTCCCGGTCGCTCGGGTTCCGCCGTCGTCGCGGGTACATTGCGCACGCCGGGCGACAATCCTTCCTCGGGGCGCAGATAGGTGCGCCTGCCGCCGGTGGCGAAGACGCAGCCGCACACGACGCACTGACCGGGAGCGTGACAGACATGCGGCGTGCGACGACGATTCTCCTGACCGCGATCACGGTGGCCGTGCTGGCGGCCGCCGATGTCGGCGCCGACGCCGAATACCCCTGGCTCGGCAACCAACTTGGGGTGACCGATGAGGCGCCCGAGCCCTGGACGCCCGTTGAGATCGACGGGCAGACCGTGCGCGTGTGGGGGCGGGAGATCGCCTGGGACGGCGGCGCGCTGCCGGCGCAGATCACCAGCCTGGGCGTACCCCTGCTGGCCGCGCCGATCGAGCTGCGCCTGATCGTGGACGGCGAGCGCGTGGGGCCGCCGCCGACGCCGCAACGGCTCGTCGAGCAGCGCGGCGGATGGGCCGTCCTCGAGCACAGCGCATCCTCCCCGGCTGTCGCGCTCAGCGCCACCACGACCGTGGAGTTCGACGGCTTCACGCGCGTGCAGCTAGCCCTCATCCCTGAGCGCGAGGTGACGGTGGATGCCTGGGAGCTGCGCATCCCGATGCGCGGCGAGGCCGCCGAGGTATTCAGCCGCTACCTGCAGTACGATTTCGCCACCCAGCGGACCGACAAGCGCTCCTTCGCCACCTCGATGCAGTTCATCGAGAGGGAGATCCACGAGCCCTTCACTCCCGAAGTCTGGGTCGGCAACAAGCAGGTTGGGCTCGCCTGGGCCGCGGAGACCAACCTGGCCTGGCGCCAGGAGCAGTTCGACCGCGCCGTCTCCGTGCTGCCGGGCGAGGGAAGCACCGACCTGGTGGTGCGCTTCATCGACCATCAGGTCACGCTCACCGAGCCGATGACGGTCGAGTTCGCACTCATCGCCACGCCGCTGAAGCCCTTCGACGAGCGGCTGCGGCAGATCCGCATGGGCCACCCAACGCGCATGGAGTCGGCCATCCGCAACGGCATTGGCGAGGGGGTGGCCGGCTACTACGGTATCAGCTTCGGGAACGACTTCGCCCCCCAGTACGATGGCATACCCTTCCCGAGCGACAGCGAGAAGGCCCGGGCCCACCGCGAGCGCCTCGCGCAGCATGGCATCGGCTTCATCCCGTACGGCGCGATGGCCTACACCAACGCGGTCTACGAGCCGCCACGACGGTACTACGAGGAGTGGCATACGCTCCCGGTCTCGCAGGCGACCCTCGGGCGCTACGTGCAGTACGATGAGGGCGTGACCGAGGACTTGGGCAAGCCGCTGACCGGCCACTGGGACGGCTACCGCGTGTGCATGACGCCGGCCAGCTACCACGACTTCTTCGTGGACATGTACGTGCGCGCCATCCGTGACTACGACATCGACGGCATCTATCTCGACCACGGCGAGGTGAGCCACGGCTGCCAGAACCCGAACCACGAGCACTTCATAGACCGCGACGAGCATCCCGGCAAGTACTTCTACGGCATCTTCGGCGCACGCGAGCTGCTCAAGCGCCTGTGGGTCGCGGCCAGGGCCGAGAAGCCGGGGATCGTCATCGTGCTG
>JALGUI010000220.1 GCA_029820915.1 Candidatus Zipacnadia bacterium
CGGCATGGGATAGGACCCGCCGGACTGCCCCAGGCGCTGGCGCCCGCTGCGTGCCGGCGTCGCCGCGCCGCTGGACGGGCGGAAGATCGGGATCCCGCCGCCCTGGCCCACCGGCGCCAGCCACGTGGAGGGCGGTGGCCCCAGGGCCCCCAGCACGGGCGTGTGTGTCCACGGCAACAGCGCCAGGCGCACGCCGTCGTTGCCGCCACCACGGGCGCGCGCGAACTGCGACTCGCCCGATCCGGCCAGCAGCAGATCCAGCTCCGAGGCCCACGCCTTTCGGGCCACGTTCAGCCACGTTGTGATGTCGGGCGCGTCCGGATGCGCCGCCACCGCCTCCAGGGCATTGCACAGGTGCGCCAAGTCGATCACGTTGCCCGTCAGTTCGGGGTCCGACGATGCGGACGGAACGTCCGCGGTCAGTTCCTCGACGTGCTGCTTCGCCTCCACCCCGGCCGTGTACAGCGCGGCGGCGCCGCCGTCGAACCGGCCGCGGCCTGACGGAAGCCCGGTTAGCACCACGTCCCCATCCGGGGCCGCCACCTCGGAACTGCCGCCGTCGGCGCCGAGCATCTGGATGCCGGCCAGCGCGTGGGCCGTCACGGCGTCGTCGCCCGGACACGCGATCGCGGCGGTGGCCGCGTACTGCACAACCAGCCTCGCCCCCTGGCGCGTCGTGATCGAGGTGATCCGCCCGCCTTCGTCCACCGCAATTGCGAAGCTGTTGCGAAGCTGTCGGGGGCGTAGAGCTGGACGGTCGTGTGCGAGTAGCCGTGCGGCATGTAGCGGACGAAGAAGCCCTCGGGATCCCACGACCAGCGACCGAGCGGGACGACCGGGCCGCCCTCGTCGTCCGGGTCGCCGGTGAGCACCGCGATCTGCTCGAGCGCCTCGAAGTCATAGACCTCCTGCCGCAGGCGCTCCCGCAGGCGCGCCTCGGCCTCCAGCACCATGCGCACCTCGTCCGGGATGTCCACGAAGGCCTGGTCGAACAGCTCCTCGGGTACCATGCCCAGCGCGCCGCCGTTGAGCCCGCGGATCTGGTCGCGGGTGAGCAGGACGTCTGCGACCTCCCGCAGCTCAGGCGCCAGCTCTGAGATCCTGGTCCGCGACTGGATGGCCCAGATCAGCGACTGTATCTTGCTCTGGTCGATGTCCTGGTGTGCCATGGAGCGGTCGAGGATGGTCTGGATCTCACCGGCGAGGCTGCCGCGCAGAGGCGCGTACAGGTAGCCCTCGCCCTGCCCCGGTCCGTGCGTGCCGGCGTGCAGGCAGTAGGAGCGCGCCGCCAGCTCGTAGGTGCCGGGCAGAGCGACGATGAAGGCGCCGTCGCCGGTGAAGGGGAGCTGCGACATCGGCGCCGTGAACACGGGATCGAAGTCATCCAGGAATGCGACGGCCGTTGCCGCGTCGTCGAAGCCGGTCGAGATCGCGGGCTCCTCGTCCAGAATGCGCCTCAGGTCGGGAATCCTGAGGTCCAGGGTGTCGCGCACGATGTCGCCGATGTCAGGCACTCTGGGCCTGGGGATCGGGAACTGGGCGATCGCGCTGGCGCACAGCAGAAGGGCGAAGCCTGCCAGCAGGGCCGCAATAACCAGATACCTTCGCATCATAGCCACCTCTTTCCAGCCACCACTCAGGGGAGCGGTTGCACACGCTTCATCATTAGCAGTTCCGCGTCGGGCGCCACCTCTCCTGCAACGACTGTTCGCTGAACGCCGGGGGCCCGAACCGGCTACCCCAGCTCGTCCTGCAGGTCGATGGCCGCGTGGGCCACGCGCCAGCGCCAGTAGTCCATCGTCGAGCGGTCCCAGTTGTTGGCCGGGTCGCGGTAGTCCACGATGACCGCCTCGTGCAACTCGTCCAGCGTGGCGCGCGCCTCCCGCGCGGCATCGGTGCCTTCCCGGCCCTGTTCGCCGGCGCGCGCCAGCATCTCCTCGAGAAGCTGCACGTAGCGGTAGTCGTCAACACCCTCGCGCTGGTCGAGCATGCCGATCGAGGGCAGGACCTCCCACTCCGGCGTGTAGTGGCAATCACAGGACACGCGCGCGCCGGAGGGCAGCGACACGAACGGGTCGCGCGTGTCGCCGTCGTAGCTGAACGACCACTGCGCGCGGCAGTAGGCGTCCACGCGCCACGGGTAGAAGCCGTAGGAGAAGCGCGTGGCGCCCATGTTGTAGAGGCCCAGCGTGCAGCCATGCTCCTCCAGCTCGGCGATGGTGTCCTCGTTGATCGGGTAGGCGGAGTTGGGGATGACGATGTCGGCCTCGTCGAGGTACTCGCGGGCGATGGCGGCGCGCAGCGTCGAGATGCACGTGCGGAAGCCCCCCGGCACCCGCTCGCGGCAGCGGTTGATGGCGCTGAGCAGCTCGCGGCCGTAGCGCGCGCCCTTCGCGCCGTCGTTGCCCAGCTCATCCTGCACGTAGAAGACGATGTCGGGGAGTCCCTCGGCGCGCGTCTGCTCGTAGAGGAACTCGACCATCCGCGACATCTGCTCCACGGTCTCGTCGCTGAAGCCGATGTCGTCGATCTCCATCGCCCCGAGCTGGCTCCGAGTCAGGAAGCCCTCACACTTGGGGAAGAGCTGGTAGCCGCCCAGGTAGTAGTTGAGCACGCGCTCGCTGAAGTTCGGGATGGACGCGGCCATGCGCCAGACCTGCAGGTAGTACTCCCACGTCTCCGTGGTGACGATCTGCCCGTCGGCGCCGAACTCCAGCGGGTACCAGGGCAGGCTGTCGAAGAGGCCGGTGAAGCCCTGGTCGGCCAGGAACTCCATGCGCTTGCGGAGGACCATCCAGACCATCTCGTTCGGCAGCTCGCGCATCGTGCGGTAATGTCGGAAGGTGGTGCCCGACAGGTCCCCGGCATAGACGCCGCAGTAGCAGCGCGACGTGGGCAGCGCGAGCGGCAGCACGCGCACCTCGATCGGCACCCCGACCTCGGCGGCGAGGCCCGTGACGGTCAGCGTCCCCTCATACAAGCCCGGCTGCGCGTCCTCGGGAGTGAACAGGTCCACCCAGAAGCCGCGCGTGATGCCGTCATCCATGCGGTCGGGGCGCCAGGGCACCAGGAAGTGCGGCCTGACCTCGTAGCCGCCGGTCACCGGGTACTCGCCGAAGCGGATGTAGCGGATGTCGAGGGCCCCGGCCGGGATGGTGGCGCCGTTGGCGCCCTGCAGGTCGCTTGCCACGAGATCGACCGTGCCGGCGATGTCGCGCAGCGGCGAGACCGCGACCACGCCCGGCTCGCGCTCGCCGGGGCCGGCGAACAGCCGCAGCGGACGCCCGAGGTCCCATGCGATCGGGCGCGTCGAGGGCCGCAGGTCACCGGCGGTCTGCCGCACCCAGACGGCCGCGCCGGCCTCGGCCATGGTCGCGGGAAGCTCCGGCATGTCGCGCTCCGGCTCCTCGGCGAGCCACGGGTACTGGCGGTTGAAGAACTCCTCCTGGTGCGCGCGCAACTCCGCCGGCGCCGTCTCCCCCGCCTCGCTGCCGACCGGGAAGACCCAGAGGGCGTTGATCGGGGCGTACGGCGACGCCGCGACCTCGAGCATCCCGCCGACGACCTCGACCTCGGCCTCGCCGAAGGGGATCCAGCGCGCGATGTTCGCCTGGTAGAGGTTCACGTCCGGGTGCCAGTCGCGGTAGTAGTTGGCGAAGTAGCGACCCTGTGGGTCGTAGAACTCCTCGGGCGCGTCGCCCTGCTGATAGAGGACCTCCTCGCCGGCGGTGATGGTGTACTCGCGGAAGTGCGCGTCGGGGCGATTGGCGCCGGGGCGGCTGTACTGGCCGGTCAGCACCACGACGCGATAGGCGCCGTCCGGCAGGTCCACGCGGAAGGGCGTGCCGCCGTAGATGCCGTCGCGCGTGACGTCATCGAGCACCAGCACGTCGCGGGTGACCCGGCGGTTCTGGTCGAAGGCGGTCGCGCGCGCGCGGCCCTCCGTGTAGCCGTAGCCCCGCTCGGCATCGTAGGCGGTGTCGCCCAGCACGCGGTAGTAGCCCTCACCCGCGGGCGCCTCCGGGTGGCAGAAGTCGAAGCGCCAGACGCCGTCCCCGGGCGGCACGGGCAACTGCTCCTGCTCGGCCTCCTGTGCGAGCGCGCCCGTGGCGGCCACGATGGCGATGATGGCCGCGGCGATCACCAGCCGGTCTGCTCGTGTCATTGCAGCACCCTCCGATCGGCGCCGGTGCGCCGCCTTGCTCTCGCTTGCACGAGACCGCGTGTCAATGGCCTCCACAGGCGAGGGCGCCTGTCGTACGGATTCCCTTCCGGGACGTGTCGGCCAACCATGCGGTAGTGCGGCCGCAGTCGCGCGCCGGGTCACCGGGCGCCCTCCTCGAACGGCGAGGCGGCCACGCGCAGCACGTCGCTGCCCGCGGCCACCACCTCCCCATCGCTGAGCGCCGCGATCTCCAGCCGGTAGAGCCCCGGCCGCAGCCCGGCGACCGGCATGAGCGCCGACAGCGCCGGGCCGTCTACGGAGCCGATCTCCTGCTCGGCCGCGAAGGTCCCCCGCTCATCGACGAGCCGCGCGACCAGGCGCAGCCCGCGCGCGGTCAGGCGGCCAACGCCGAGCCGCGCCGAGACCGGCACGGGCGGGCCGTCGGCGAGCGTGGCGCGGCTGCCGAGTCGCACCTGCATCGGGCCGGGCAGCACGCCGCCGCGGCGCGTGGCGAAGACCGCGCGGTCGCCGGCGTCGTACACGTCGATCTGCGCGCTCCACGGGCCCTCGTCGGCCATGATGTCGAACACGAGGCCGACCTCACGCTGCCCTCCCTCAGCGAGCGCGAAGGGCGTGACGGTCTGCTGCCACTGCCCGGGCGCCTCGAGGGTCAGGCTCAGCCGGTACTGCCCGGCCGGTCCGGTGAGGTGTCGCGCCTGCAGCCGCAGCAGGTTGCGGCCCGGGCCGACGCCCGACAGGTCGAGGTCGGTCACGGCCAACCGCGGCTCGCCCAGGACCATGGCGCCGAACTGGCGCGGGTCGTGCCAGTTGCTGACCGGCGACAGGCACGTGTACTCCTCGGTGTCCCAATCGGCGCTGGTGAGGTTGAGGCCGAGCGTGTGGCCGGCGGGCGCGCCGGCCAGCCCGAGGCCGAGCAAGGGCAGGGCCATCTCGACGGTCCACCGCTCGTCCTCGATGTGCACGGCACGGTCCAGGCCGGACGACCACGACGCGTCGCTCTCGCGCACGAGCTTGGTGTCCCCGGGGCCCGCGCCGGCCGGGTCGGGCACCTCCACGATCTGGAGGCGGGCGTCGTAGAGCACCCCCGCGGAGTTTACGATGAGCTGGAAGTACTCGGTCCCGGTGCTGAAGGGATCGAGGAAGACCTCGATCTCATCGTCCTCCCAGATCGCGCCGTCGTCGGGCTCAAGCGTGAGCACCCGCAGCTCGGTCCCGGGCTCGCGTTGGAGCCTGACCGCAAGGTACAGGTAGTCGTCGTCGTACGCCGCCCACGCCTCGCGGCTGTGACGAGCGGGCGTGGCCGACAGCCCGAGTCGGAAGGCGCCCAGGTACGAGCCT
>JALGUI010000221.1 GCA_029820915.1 Candidatus Zipacnadia bacterium
GCAGCAGACGAAGATCGACGAGCTGTCGGGGCAGCTTGCCGACGCCGACCGCCGGGTCGAGGAGGCGCGGGAAGCCGCGCTGGCCGAGCAGCAGACGAAGATCGACGAGCTGTCGGGGCAGCTTGCCGACGCCGACCGCCGGGTCGAGGAGGCGCGGGACGGAGCGCTGGCGGAGCAGCAGACGAAGATCGAGGGCCTGTCGGGCCAGCTTGCGGCCGCTGAGCAGCGCGTCGAGGCAGCGCGGGAGGGCGCGCTGGCCGAGTCCGAGGCGAAGCTGGCAGGGATGTCTGCGCAGCTTGCTGACGCTGAGCAGCGCGTCGAGGGAGCGCGGGAGGGCGCGCTGGCCGAGTCCGAGGCGAAGCTGGCAGGGATGTCTGCGCAGCTTGCTGACGCCGAGCAGCGCGTCGAGGAAGCGCGGGAGGGAGCGCTCGCCGAGCAGCAGACGAAGATCGACGAGCTGTCAGGCCAGCTTGCCGACGCCGACCGCCGGGTCGAGGAGGCGCGGGAAGCCGCGGTGGCCGAGCAGCAGACGAAGATCGACGAGCTGTCAGGCCAGCTTGCCGACGCGGAGCGTCGGGTCGAGGAGGCGCGGGAGGGAGCGCTGACCGAGCAGCAGACCGCCATCGACGAGCTGTCAGGCCAGCTTGCGGATGCTGAGCGCGGCGTCGAGGAGGCGCGGGAGGCAGCGCTGGCCGAGCAGCAGACGAGGATCGACGAGCTGTCGGGGCAGCTTGCCGACGCCGACCGCCGGGTCGAGGAGGCCCGCGAGGCCGCGCTCTCCGAGCAGCAGACCGCCATCGACGAGCTGTCGGGGCAGCTTGCCGACGCCGACCGCCGGGTCGAGGAGGCGCGCGAAGCCGCGGTGGCCGAGCAGCAGACGAAGATCGACGAGCTGTCGGGGCAGCTTGCGGATGCTGAGCGTCGCGCCGACGACGTGCGCACAGAGGCGCGCGCCGAGCTTGCCGCCAGCCTCGCCGGCCGCCGAGCTTGCCGCCAGCCTCGCCGGCCTGTCGGCGCAGGTGGCGGACGCACAACGCCGTGCTGAGGAGGCCCACGAGGCCGCGCTGGTGGAGCGGCAGGAGAAGATCGACGAGCTGTCGGCCACGCTTGCGCACGCGCAGCAGGCGGCTGATGAGGCCCGCGCGCAGGCCGATCAGCGCGTGAGGGACGCGCGCCAGGCAGCGCTGGCGGAGCAGCAGGCAGAGCTCGAGAAGCTCTCGGCGCAGTTGGCGGATGTGGACGTCCGGATCGAGGAGGCCCGCCAGCGGGAGCGTAAGCAGGCGCGCGAGGACTACGAGGCCGAGGTCGCTCGGACGCTGAAGCAGGTTGAGGACGCCCAAGGCGAGGCCGTGGAGACGCACCAGGAGCACGAGGCCGAGATGGCTCGGCTGTCGGCCGAACTCACCCGCGCTCAGAGCCGCGCGGATGAGGCGCACGCAGTCGCGTGCGGCGAGTATCAGGCGATCTTCGACAGCATGTCCGAGATGGTGGTCGTGCATGACCTTGACGGGCGCATCCTCTTCGCCAACGGCGCCGCCGCCGAGGCCGTGGGCGTGGGCCTCGAGGCGCTGGTGGGCCGGAGTTGCTTCGAGGTGTGGCGGCCGCAGGGCGCGACGTTCGAGGTGTGCCCGGGCATGGCGGCCGTCAACGACGGGGCGCCGTCCTCCGTTGAGGTGCGGACTCCCGACGGCCGCGCGCTGGTCATCGAAGGCGACATCCTGCGCAACGATGACGGGAACGTCATCGGCGCCATCGAGATGGCGCTCGATGTCACCGCGTGCCGGGAGACACGGGGGCGGCTGAGCGCGAGCCTGGGATTCTCGCAGACGCTGCTCGACGGCATCCCCTATCCGGTGTTCTTCACCAACGCGCAGGGGCAGTACCAGAGCTGCAACGACGCCTTCGCCCGCGGCATCCTCGGGCTGTCGGCCGAACAGATCATCGGCAGCTCGATCCGCGACCTCGACGAGCAGGTCCCGGAGGAGCTCCTCGACGCTATGGAGCGCGAAGACGAGCAGGTCCTCAGGCGCGGCGGAGCAGAGTCCTACGAGGCGACGATCGCGTGCGCGGACGGCCGGACCCGGACGTACGCCTGCCACAAGGAGGCCTATCGGGACGCCGACGGCGAGATCGTGGGCGTCGTGGGCGCGATGATGGACATCTCCGGCCTGCAGTCGGCACAGGGGGCGCTGGAGGCGGAGCGGCGGCAGAGCGCCGCGGTCCTCAGCCGCGCTCCGGCCATCATCGCGGAGATCAAGCCCGACGGCACCACGGCAGCCGTCTACGGCTCCTCCCAGGAGATCCTCGGCTATGAGGCCGAGGAATTCATCGGGCGCAACTGGTGGGAGACCCTCTTCCCCGGCGAACTTCGCGGGCAGTTGGACGACGTCATCGGCGGGATGCGGGCCGGCCTGGACCTCGCGGACAGCGCGCTGACCGTGCAGACGCGCGACGGCGAGCAGCGCACCATGTCATGGACCACCGCGAACCTTCGCAACGACGACCACGAGCTGCTGAGCATCCTCGCCGTCGGCTACGACATCACCGACCGGGCCAGGTCGGAGGGGGCGCTGCAGCGCGCCTTCGGGGAGGCCAGCGAGCGCGTCAAGAAGCTCCGCTGTCTGAGCAACGCGCTGCGCCTGGCCGATGACTCGGAGCTGACGCTCAATGAGATGCTCTCGGGGATCGTCGCCGGCATCCCGCCCGCGTGGCGCTATCCCGGCATCACCACGGCCCGCGTTCGTGTCTGGGAGCGCGACCGCGAAGCCGGTGATGCGTCCGGCCCGCCCGTCGCCACTCAGAGCGCGGAGATCGTGGTCAACTCCGAGGTCGCCGGCGAGGTCGAGGTGCGCTACCACGAGGCGCGTCCCGACATCGTCGAGGGGCCCTTCACCGCCGAGGAGCGCGATCTGCTCGACCTCATCGCCGAGCGCATCGGCGACACCATCGAGCGGCGCAGCGCTCAGGAGAGCTTCTCCAAGCTGCTGCAGTTCCGGCACACGCTTATCGAGCAGGCCAACATGTGGCTCATGGCGCTGGACCGAAGTGGCAACGTGGTCCTCTGGAACCGCGCCGCCGAGAAGATCAGTGGATACTCGCGCGACGAGGTCGTCGGCCACGATGAGGTCTGGGAGATGCTCTACCCGGACGATGACTACCGCGCCGAGGTGACGAGGGCCACGGCGGAGGTCATCCTCGCCTCCCGCGTCATCGAGGACTGGGAGACCGTCATTCGTCGCAAGGACGGCACCGAACGCGTCGTGTCGTGGAACTCCCGCAAGCTGATCGATGACGACGGCACGACCATCGGCTCGGTGACCATCGGGCGCGATGTCAGCGCGCGGCGCTCGGGCGCCAACACGGACCCGTCGTCCGACTGACCGCTGTGGCGGCTACCTCGGCGCGATGACCGTCAACTCCGCCTCGGCGACCTGGCCCGAGAAGACCTCGCGCGCGGTGATGCGCCACGTCCCCGGCCGGGCGTTCCAGGCCATCGGCAGCTCGAAGCGCGCCACGCCGTCCTCGGCGACCAGGTCCCTGCGCGGCCACATCTCCTCGCTGCCGTCAGGCCGGAACACGCGCACCTTGACGGGCAGCAGGCCCTGCACCCGCCCTCGCACGCGCGCGATGCACTCCACCACGTCCCCGGGCGCCACCGCGCCGCCGCGCAGCTCGAGCACCGGCTCGCCGATCGGCTCGTCGCTCAGCGCGTACAGGTTCGCGTAGCCCACGCGCAGGACGCCGGCGATGCGGTCGGTCTCGCCCAGGTAGCGGTCGGCGCGCAGATCGTACACGTGCTTCGCCTCGGGCAGCACCGTGGTCGCCGGACCGTCCTCACCCGCGGTCTTGAACAGGCCGATGACGGTTAGACCGTCGGTCTCCCAGCGCACCGTCTCGGTCCAGCGCAGCGGCCCGCCGCCGGCGCTCTGCTCGAAGGGCGGCTCGATGCCCGCCATGGCGTAGATGGCGCCGAGCAGCGACCGCACCGGTAGCTCCTGCATCCCCTCGCGCAGGCGGCCGTACTCGTAGATGCCGAAGTTCAGCAGCACCGCCGTGCCTTCCCCGAAGCGATTGACGATGACCAGCGGCACGCCCTCGTGCTCGGCCAGCGCCTCGCCGCCGGCCGGCGCCGGCGCCGGGTCGATGCGCGTCTCGAGGGCCAGCGACACCGAGGTGCCGTCGATCACCGGCGCGATGTCGATGGTCGCCTGCTCGAGGTCGGGCCGGCCATCGGCCAGCGGCATCTGGGCGATGCCGAACACGTCGTCGAGCGCCCCCGCCTCACGCAGCTTGCAGTGCGCGTCACGGATGCCCGGCCGCAGGTCGGCGATGAGCAGCCCGCCCGAGCGCACGAACTCGCGGATCTGGTCGGCGACCTCGTCGGGGATCGCGCGGCCGTGCGGCAGGATCAGCGCGCGCTCGTCGCCGTCGCTCAGGTCGCCCTCGGACACGGTGCGGTCGCTGAGGTAGTGGGCCTGCAGGCCCAGGTCCTGGGTGGCGTCGAGGAAGGCGTTGTGGGACCCGTCGATGGCCCCGCCACGCCGGGGCGATACGCCGTCGGCGAAGGCCGAGGGCATCGAGTAGAGCAGGCCGATGCCGTCGTGAGGCATCTCGCAGCGCAGCATCAGGTTGCCGACGCCGTCCTGGATGTCGCGCATCTCGTCGATGATGACCTGGCTGGTGTCGTCCCACGGGTGGAGGTCGGGGGCGAGGAAGCCGTGGAAGCGCCCGATGTTGTCCCAGCGCCACCACCACACGCCGTGGAAGCCGTCGCTGATCATGCGCCACATGCGCATGGCCATCGGCTCCGCCTCGCGGTAGTAGCCCATCCAGTTGGCCGTGATCAGCTCACGCGGAGCCAGCGACCGAATGATGTCGTTCCCGATGCTCGGGTAGGGTGCGAACAGGCCGACTCGAGCGATGATCTCGTCGTAGTCGTCACCGAGCCGCCCCGCGCCCTCGAAGCCGGTGATGGCCAGCGGGTCCATGGCGGCGTAGATGCGCGCGTACTTGCCGCAGTAGACCGCGTAGTTGTAGCGCTTGAAGGCCTGGCGGTCGTACCAGCGCGCGAAGTAGCCGTCGTTGAGCGCCGCCTGCTCGTTGATGTCGCCGGCCTGGTAGAGCTCGATCTCGGCGAACGAGCCGTAGTCGCTTCCCCAGGAGGCATTCAGCGCGGCGATGGTCCCGTACTGCTCCTCCAGCCACGCGCGGTAGGCCGCCATGCACTCGGGGTGCGCGCAGGCCCCGCGGGTGTGGTTCTCGTCCCCGAGCGAGTAGACGTACACCCCGTGCCGGCGCGCGGGCAGGTACTCGTCGGCGATCTCCTGGATGTACTCGCTGACCTCCGGCTCATCGTTCCAGCACACCGGCTCCATCACTCCGTCCTCGCCGACGGTCTCGAGGATGCGCGTGGTGTAGGGCACATAGGCCAGGTCGTTGGCCGCGATCTCCGGTAGGGGAGAGGGGCTGCCGGTGAGTATGACCGTTACGCCATTGTCGCGCAGGCTGCGCAGGCCCCGGTAGCCCAGCACGCCGCGCGGGAGGTCCCACATCACGAAGTTGAACTGGCCGCGGCACCGGCGCGGCACCCTGAAGCTCGCGTAGGCACGGTCAACCTCGCCGTCGCCATCGATCAGCGCCGCTTCCGCGCGCATCAGGATCGTGTAGTGCTCGGGCACCACGAAGCTGAAGGGCACCTCGCCGCCGACGGCCGGCATCTCCTGCTGCGCCACCACGCGATCCTCGGCGTCGCGCAGGCGCAGCGACGCCGCGCGTCGTGGTCACGTCAAGCGTCTGCGCGCCGAAGGCCTCCGCGCCGCGCGGGCCGGACAGGATGACCTCGATGACGTGTGGTCCCGCGGGGAGCTTGGGCAGGCCGACGATGACCTCGGCCGTCTCGCCCGCCGCCACCTGCGCCTCGGGCGCGCCCAGACCCACGCGGCTGCCGTCCGCGAGGCGCAGCGTGCAGCCGAAGGTCAGCGTCGTGCGGCCGGGCAGGTGGCTGGTGGCCGCGATCGACAGCCCGCCGGGCAGGTCGGCGCGGTGCAGGTTGACGGGGACGGGCGGGCGGTTGGGAAGCCCGCCCAGTACTCGTACTCCGCGAGGGCCTCGAAGCTGAAGGCCAGCCGCGGCGTCAGCGCCTCATCGCCTCCCGGATAGCGGATGCCCAGCGCGCGGCCCTCGCCCAGGCGATATCGCGTGATGAGCGCGCGGGCCAGCTCGGCGTCGGTGGGGTCGGTCAGCCCGAAC
>JALGUI010000222.1 GCA_029820915.1 Candidatus Zipacnadia bacterium
TGCTCAGCATCTGCGGCACCGTCATGCGCCCGATGGGGTCGCTGGCCAGGCAGCCCAGCACGTAGGGCCCCTCGGGCATCACGGCAATTCGCGCCTGCGGACCGTGGTCCTCCAGCGCGGTCTCAACGGCCTCCTCGACGGTGTCGGCGCGTGCGAAGGGCACGCGCCTCCGGTCGGCCTCCGGCAGCTCCGAGACGCTGATGACGCTGCAGCGGCGCAGGACCTTCTCGACCACGTGAAGCTGCCAGGTGTCGATGCGCAGGTCCGCGCCCGCCAGTGCCTGCCGGATGTACGCGTGTACGTCCTCCTGCGTGATGAGCCAGGCGAAGTCGTCGCTGCCCAGGCCCTCGGCGTTCTGCTGGGCGATGATGATGGTGCCGCCGTCGCGGCAGATCGCGCCGGCCGCGACGATGCCCTTGGTACTCTGGTAGAGCGTCAGGTCCAGCGGATGGCCGCCGCCGCTGGTGACCACGATGTCGGCGGGCTCGTCGAGCACGATCTTCGTCTGCACCTCGCAACGCGCCATGGCCGCGGCGTGGGCCTCCCGCATGTCGCCGGCGAAGACGCCGGTGATCGCGCGATGCTCGTCGAAGGTCACGTTGACGATGATGTCGGCGCCTCCCGCGAGGTCGGCGACCGCGAGCGCCTCCTCGTGCACCGGGTTGTCCACGAGGTTCCCGGCGCGCGCCGCGGGCGGCTCCAGCAGCTTCGGGCCGTGGAAGGCCATGATGGTATCGCAGCCCGCGATGCCTGGGCAGATGGCCTTGCGCCCGCCCGAGTACCCGGCCATCAGGTGCGGCTCCACCAGGCCGGTCAGTATCTTCAGGTCGGCCTCGACGTAGCGGCGATCGATCAGCGCGGGCGTGCCACGCTCCGTGACGCCCAGGTCCGCCTGCTCGTCATCGCTCTGCGCCACATGATTCACGATCGCGCAGCCGGACGCCATCACGTCTTCGCCGAGGATCTCGCGGACCTCGGCATCGGTCGCGGGCCGGTGCAGGCCGGTCGCGATGAGGACGGTCACGCGCTCAGGCGGCAGCCCGGCATCGGCCAGCGTCGCCAGGATCGGCGGCAGGATCAGCGCGTTCGGCACCGGTCGGGTGAGGTCGGAGACCACCATGCAGGCGTCGGCGCGTCCGCGCGCGAGGTCGGCCAACGGCGGCGTGCCGATGGGCTGGGCGAGCGCGTCGCGCGTCGCGGCGACCGGATCCTCGATGGCAGGCAGGCTGCGCTGCCGGAGCACGTGTACGACGTTGCTGTCCGGCAGCTCGACCTCGAGTCCGTCGCGTCCGTAGCGAAGTGTGGTGATCATCGTGGGGGCTCACTCAACGGAGTATCGGCTGTTCGGCCCGTCCAGATGCAGATACCAGGCCGCCAGCACGTCCCGGCCCAGGAGGACTTCGGCCTGCCCATCGACGCCCAGGACCAGCACCTGTCGGAACTCCCGCTGCACGTCCTCCGGCCAGCGTGCATCGACGACTTCCAGGTTGACCTCGAAGACGGGCCACTCCGCGGACAGCCCATCGTACGCCACGCAACTGGCGATCTGCCCTGTCGCCGGTGCGCCCGCTTCGTGCAACACCGACGTCGGGGCCAGAGTCACCGTTGCCCCAGTGTCGAGCTTTGCTGCGACCGCCCGCCGCGGTGTGAAGAGATAACTGAACTGGATCCAGACGGTTGGGAACGGGGGGAACTCCGCCTGTGAGTAGGCGACGCATCTCACTCGAAGCGCACGACCCTTCTGGGGGTGTCCATGCGCATGCCCAGGCGCATCGGCTCGGGCAGCGGCTCACCGGCCTTGATGACCAACAGCGCCATTGGTCTGCCCAGTGCCTCTACGCCGGCGCGGGCGGCCTCCATCCTGCTGTCCCCGACGCCGATGACTTCTCCGTCGTACATAGCGATGTACTGGTCGCCGTACTCCTTCGCCAACTCGTCTCGCCTGCGCTCGTAGACCTTGATGTCATCAACTACTGGAGCACGCTCCGTCTCCGGGAGCGGCTCGCCCGCCTTGATGACGAATAGCGCCTCCGGTCTGCCGAGGGCCTGGAGGCCGGCTCTCGCCGCATCCATTGCCGTGTCCGCTGCGCCAATGACCTCGCCGTGGTACATGGCGATGTAGCGGCCTTCGGACTTCTCCTTCAGCTCCGCGAAGTCTCGCTCGTACGCTTCGTGGTCCGCCATGATCGACCGCAGGCGCGCGCCGTCGTCGTCGTCCCGCTCCTCAGCCTCCAGGATCACCACATTGGCGTCGCCGCGCTCCATCGCCTCGATGGCGGCGGTCCGCGCGTGAGCGTGCGCGACCCTGAAGCCGTGCGCCTCCAGCAGTCGGCGCACCTCCGCCACTGTCTCAGGGCTGTTGGCATAGAACACGGTGTGCGCCATGGCAGTCACTCCCGGCCGGCGCCGTTGCCCTCCCCACCGCAAGTATACCCGAACCGGGCCGTGCGCGCCTACTCCACCAGCGACGCGACGAGGTCGCCCGTCTCGGTGGTCGAGACGCCGCTCCTTGTGGACAGGTCGCCAAGCTTGCCCGAGGCCAGCGCGGCGATGACCGCGTCCTCGATGGCCTTGCCGCACTCAACCTCGCCCAGATACTCCATCGTCATGCCCGCCGCGGCGATGCCCGCGACGGGGCAGATGACGTTCTGGCCGGTGTACTTGGGCGCGGAGCCGTGGATGGGCTCGAACATGGAGACGCCGTTCGGGTTGATGTTCCCCGACGCCGCCACGCCCATGCCGCCCTGGACCATCGCGCCCAGGTCGGTGATGATGTCGCCGAACATGTTGCAGGTCACGATGACGTCAAACCACTCAGGGTTCTTCACCATCCACATGCAGCACGCGTCCACGTAGGCGTGGTCGGTCTCGATGTCCGGGTACTCCTCGCCCACCTCGGCGAAGGTACGCACCCACAGGTCGTGGCCGAAGGTCAGCACGTTGGACTTGTCCACCATCGTGACCTTCTTCTCATCGCGCGTGCGCGCCAGCTCGAAGGCGTACCGGATGCAGCGCTCGGTGCCCATGCGCGTGTAGACCGCCTCCTGCATCGCGACCTCGTGCGGCGTGCCCCGGCGCAGCGAGCCGCCGATGCCCGCGTACAGGCCCTCGGTGTTCTCGCGCACCACGATGAAGTCGATGTCCTCAGGGCCCTTGCCCGCGAGTGGGGTCGCGACGCCCGGGTAGAGCTTGACCGGCCGCAGGTTGATGTACTGGTCGAGCTCGAAGCGCAGGCGCAGCAGGATGCCCTTCTCGAGGATGCCGGGCGCGACGTCCGGGTGCCCAACGGCGCCCAGGTAGATGGCGTCCATCTGCCGCAGCTCGTCCAGCACCGAGTCGGGAAGGACCTCGCCGGTGCGCAGATAGCGATCGCCGCCGACGTCGTACTCGACGGTCTCGTACTCGACGCCGTACTTGGCTGCCGCCACTTCGAGGACCTTGAGGCCCTCGGCAACCACCTCAGGGCCGACGCCGTCGCAGGGCAGAAGAGCGATGCGGTACATGGTCATGGTCTCCTTGCAGAAGCGCCGCCGGCGCGCATCCCGGCGGGCTCTCGGGGGTTCAGAGTGGGCGCTCACGATTATAGCAGAAGCCCGCCGGGCGCGCAAAGCGCACAAAGGTCCGGCGCGGGAGCCGCGCGAATACGCGAGCACGACGAATCGGGAGGTACCACAGTCATGCGGACTATCGCGCTCATCGTCCTTGCACTGGCCTGCCCGCTCGCGTGGGCCGAGGACGCCAACATCGCGCCCGCCGCTGACATCACGTGTACGCCCGAGGTGGCCGAGGGCCGCATCCCGGGCATCCTCGACGGTCGGGTGGACACCGGCTTCGCCTTCGAGGTCGGGACCGGCGGCGAGGGCAGCGTCACCTTCGACTTCGGCGCGGCTCGCGAGGTCACCGGCCTGCGCTTCTACCAGAGCAGCGAGGTCTACTACTCGACGCGCCATGTCGTCGAGGGCGACGCCGAGGGCGATGGCGAGTATGAGCTGACCCTGGCCGAGGGGGCGGACGCGCCGATCGGCGAGTGGATCGAGCATCGCTGGGAGTCCGTCACCGTGCGTGTGGTGCGTCTCCGCTCGGTTGAGGGCGTGTCCGAGGGCCGGCGCGCCCACCCGTGCCTGGGCGAGGTCGAGGTCTACGGGCCGGCGCTGGCCGGTGACGCGGCCCGCGCGGCCGAGCTGGGCAACCCGGTGTCCACGATCAGCGCGCCGCGCGTGCTGCGGCGCGCGACGCCGCTCGTGGTCGATGGCCGGGCGCCGACGATCGTGGCGGGAGCCGGTGGGGCCTGCCGGGCGGCGGCGCAGGCCCTCGCGGATGGGCTGTCGGCAGCGCTGGGTGCGGACGTTGCGGTGATCGAGGCGGTGGCGGACGCCGGCCTGGGCCGGCGCACCGTGCTGGCGGTGGGCACCTGCGTGACCAACCCGCTCATCGCGCGGCTCTTCCACAACTGGTACGCATTCGAGGACAGCCTGTACCCCGGGCCGGGCGGCTACACGCTGCGCACCGTCACCGATCCCTACCCGTGGCGCGGCGACATGGACGTCATCGTGATCGGAGGCAGCGACGAGGGGGGCCTGAGCGCGGGCGTCCGGCGCCTGCTGTCGCGCGTCGATGACGACCTCCGGCTCCCCTGGCTGCTCGAGGTGGCGAGCGACACCCGGCCTGCAGCCGAGGACATCCGCGCCGCGATGGCCGACGCGCCCGCCCCCACCTTCAGGGCCTTTCTCGACGCCGTGCGCGACCGGCAGCGCTGGGGCGATGAGGCCTACGCGCGGCGCGCCATGCAGGCGCTCGACATCATGGTGCAGACGTATGAGGCCGACCCCGCGCGCGACATCCCGTGGAACGAGGAGACCC
>JALGUI010000223.1 GCA_029820915.1 Candidatus Zipacnadia bacterium
CCTGTGGACCTACCGCAACCAGCACTGGGGCTACGGCGCGAAGCCCTCGGTCTACAGCCTCACGGTCGGCGACTTCGCGGGCGATGGCACGCAGCAGATCGCTCTCGGCTGCCACGCGGGCGTGGCGCTTCTGAAGCTCGACGGCGAGCCGGAGTTCGTGCGCTTCACGGAGGTCTACGCCCACAACGTCGTCCCCATCAGCCCAATCCGCTTGCCCGGCGAGGAGCGCGACTGGGTGCTGCTCAACTCGCGCGGCGGAGGCATGAAGCTCGTCGATCCCGTCGAGGGCGTCGTCGTGGACGGTTGGGCGCGCATGTGGGGCGGCCGGGCCTGGTACCAGCGGGAGCACCGCGTCGGTGCCGACCTGTGGTTCGTGCACGCGGGCTTCAGCGGCGTGGGCGCCGGGCGGCTGGAGGAGGAGGACTGGCTGGCCGGGACGCGCAGCGCCGGCGACCTGTGGGCGGAGGGCGGCTGGTACGTGCGGACCGACGGCGAGACCCGGGCGGTGCTGGTGAGCGACTTCGACGGTGACGGAGCACCCGAGATCCTCACCGGGAACGAGACCGGCTTCCTGGTCTGCTACAGCCTCTCGGGCGAGCGGCTGTGGAAGCGGCTGGTGGGCACGCCGATCAACGATTTGATCCTGGCCGACGTCCCGCCGAGCGGGGAGGCCGAACTGGTCGTGGCGGGCGGCGAGCCCGGCGTCATGGTCCTCGACGGCGAGCTTCGGGAGCGCGTACGCTGGTCGCCGCCGAATGGCGCCGCCGTCACCCGCGTGTGGGCCCAGGGCGGCGGGCTGCTGGCGATCACCGAAGACGGGCAGGTGTGGCGGCTCGGCCGAGGCGCGAACTGAGCAGCCCCGGACGCCAACCGCGCAACGAAGCGGCCCCGGCCGGAAGGCCGGGGCCGCCGTGCGTGTGGTCGGTTGCCTGTCGCGTCAGAAGGGCATCTGCGTGATCGACTGCTTGATCAGCACGATGGCGATGGCCAGCATGGCGATCAGGCCCATGCCGCAGGTGAAGCCGGCGTAGAGCACGGGGGGCCAGACGCGCCAGTTCGCCTCACCGAAGCGCTTGCGCATGTAGTAGCGCCCGATCAGCGCCCCGATGAACTGCAGGATGATGAAGTGCGGCAGCATCCCCACACCGCGGATCCAGCCGTAGATCGTCATCACCGGCAGTCGCAGCCAGTTCAAGAGGCCGTAGGCGCCAAGGCCGAAGGCCAGGCCGCCCACCATCAGCAGGGGCTTGATGGCGCGCTGGAAGATCTCCTGGTGCCCGCCCTCGGTGGTCGCTGAGAACCACACCCACTGGGTGAGCGCCTGGTAGTCCCACATCTTCTGGGCGTACGGGTAGTAGACCGAGGGGATCGGCTGCAGTCGCCAGACGTAGCCCCAGAAGAGGAAGCTGGTCACAATCATGATCGGGAACATCAGCAGCTCGGCCTTGAGCACCGCGGTGAACTTGTTGCCGGTCAGCTCGATCTCGCGGAAGCGCTGCACCGTCGCGCCGTAGTTGCCGAGCGGGATCGGCGCGAACCAGATGTCCACGCCCTTGTAGCCACTGAGGATGAAGGTCGCCTCACGGATCATCGGGATGGCGACGAACTGCCCGGTCAGGCCGACCATGCGGGCGTTGATGTAGGACTGCAGCGGCGTCCAGATGTAGCCGTAGACGATCAGGAAGACAAGGGGGAACCTCGGCACCAGCACCCGGCACAGCACAATGTAGCCGGTGGTGGCGAGGAAGAAGAGGCCGAGCATCCAGGCGACCCTGAAGTCGCCGCGGCCTACGTTGACCGTGCCGAAGCCGAAGCCGGCGGTATCGCCGGTCTCCTTGTTCTCCCCCCACTCGACAACCATCTTGTACACGCCGATGCCGGCCACGGCGAAGGCGGTGCCGATACCCCACGACAGCCAGATGTCGATGCTGGCGGCCCACGCGGTGCGCGTGGTCTCCATGCCGGGCCGCCAGGTCGGCAGGTGGCCCGTCACCTGAGCGATGGGGTTCACGATAGCCGTGGTCACCGCCGCCAGGAAGCTGCCCACCACCATCCAGAAGGGCAACACGAACCCGAGCATCAGGCTGGCCATGTTCGTGCCGATGCCCGTTGGCACGCCCGGCAGGAAGCGCTCCGTTCCCTGTGTGAAGTCGATCCACGGGATCGGCAGGATCGCGACCGGCTGGATCAGCACCGCGCCGGTGAGCGTCGGCACCGCGAGGTAGATCAGGCCGAAGCCGATGCCCATCATGCTGCCGACGGAGAACAGGCGCCAGCGCCAGGTCTCCTCCTTGCTGGAGGCTTCGGCGAGAGCCGTCGCGCCCTGGGCCGTGATCGGCGCCAGCGGGAAGGGGAGCTGCTCGCCGTCGGAGATCAGGCGGAAGAGCGAGTAGCCGAGGGTAAACCAGGCCACGCGCGAGAAGATCTGGGTGATCAGCAGCACGCCGATGGCCGGCAGCCAGTCCGGGTGGACGAAGGTGCGCATGGCGATGGCTTCGGAGTCGGGCGGCGGGGCCACCCAGTCGGGCACCTGGGAGACCAGGTCGCCGGGCGCGGCGGCGCGCAGGAACTGGTTCCACACCAGGCCCGCAAAGGCCCCGCCGGAGAGAGCGACCCCGCCCATCATGGCGGTGAGGCCGCCGGCGATGTAGTACAGGATGTAGATCTGCTGCCGGTTGAGCGGGGCGAATGACCGGCGCGCGATCTCGGTGAACAGAATGATGGTCGTCCACTCGGCGGCCGGCCCCATCGTCTGTCCCGCGACGAGGCCGAGATAGATCGACCCCGGCATCATTACGAAGCCGATAAAGAACGCGCCGACCACCGTCTGCCAGCCGAATCCATCCTCGAACTCGTCCGGCGTCTCCATCAACGATCTGTATTCGGCCAGCTCCTGCGTCTCTCTCAGTGCCATGGGCGACTACTCCATCATCCGGCCCGGAATCCACGGCAGGCCGCTGCTTCGATGGGCAACGACTTGGGGCCATTCACCACACGCCGACGGGACACCTCCCGCCGTCGCGAACAAATCCTATCAGCATCCGGCGCGACCGTCAATCGGCACCGGCACCGGGAACCGGGAACCGGCGAACGGCAGACGGCAGACGGCAAACGGCGACGGCAACGGTCGAACGGCCACGGAGAGCCGTCCTTCCTGGGGGCGAACGGCCACGGTGCTCCATCGCTGGTCTGTCGTAGCTGTTGCTGCCACCTACTGAGATCGGTCAGACTCCGGCGGCTCCTCGAACCGCCGCAGGTTCGCCTTCACCACCAGGTCGTCGGGGTACGCGGCCGCCAGCTCACGCCACACCGCCAACGCCTCGCGCGGCCGGCCCGCGTCCTCGAGCGCGTGGGCGTGCATGCGGGCCGGCTCCGGCGGACAGCCCAGCTCGCGAGCGCGCGCGAACCGCGGAATCGCGTGCTCGTAGCGCTTCTGGGCGTTGAAGTAGTAGAAGCCCAACTCGAAGTGCGCGCTCCAGTCGTCGGGGTTGAGCCGAACGCCCTTGCGATAGGCGGCGATAGCCTCGGTATCGCGCCCCAGGCTCCAGTACAGGTAGCCGGCCTGGCCAAAGCCCTCGGCCCACGTGGGATCGAGCCAGGTCGCGGTCTCGATGCCGCGCAGGACCTGCGGGTAGTCGCCGCAGTGCCACCACCAGTCGGTCTCGCCGATGAGGTAGTTGACCGCCTCGTGGATGACATCGCCCAGACTCGCGTCGGCCGGGCCGGAGTACTCAACCTGCGCCCGCGCGGGCGGCCACCGGCGCTCTTTGCCCTCCTGTGCCAGCAAGGCCGCGAGCGGGTCAGGATCGCGCAGGGCCGTGTCCGGCACCAGGTCGCGGCAGCCGAGGGCCTCCACGGCCCAGAAGCGAATCCACCACCGGTTGCCCTGCAGCGCCGCTGCAGCCGGGTGATTGCCGCGCCGGTCGCCCATCCGCGCCAGCGCCATGCCGGCGAACTCGCGCACCCGCCGGTCCTCGTCGCCGAGGGCGTCCGCCAGGGGCTCAAGTGCCGTCGGGTCGGCGATCTGCCCCAACAGGAAGCAGCAGCGAGCACGAGCCTGCGGATCGTCCTGCGCCAGACCCTCGAGGAGGGCGGGCAGGGCCCACGCGTGCCCCTCGAGCACCGGGATGGGCCTGACGCGGCTATCGGGGATGGACTCGCCGGCGATCACGAAGGGGGCGCGGCCCGGGGACGGCGGTGAGACCGGCTCCGCGGCGGCGACGGCGCAGACCGAGGCGAGAGCGGCCAGCGCGACGAGACGATGAATCCGCACAGGAGGGCACCTCATTGGAGCCACGGTATGAGAACGTGGCTGGGACCGGCCCCCGCCGACATCACGAGCGCAGCGATCAGGCCCACCAGCCAGACGATCAACAGCAGAGTGCCCAGAACGCCGAGCACGATGCCCGCCACCGCGACCGGCCCGGCGCCCCTGCGATTGGCGCTGACACCCAGCCAGATCGCGACCGGGGCAAGCCAGCTCAGCAGGCCGCAGGTGAAGATCGCCACCAGACCGAGCCCGAACGACCACCACGCCTGGGACATCGCCTCCGCGGGGGCGGGCGGCCCCGCCGGCTCCTGAACGAGCGGCGGCGCGGGCGCGACCGGGGTCGGGGCGCCGGGCTGCGGCTGCATGACCGGCCCCGTGGGCTCCGGCTCGGGTTCGGGCGTGTCCGCGCGCCGCCCGCAGCTCCAGCACACCCGCTCGCCGCTGTAGAGCGCCTCGCCGCAGTGCGGACAGCGTCGCTGGCCGTCGGAGGGGAGGGGCTCCGCGATACGAGCCGGCTCGTCACGGCGGGCGGCGGGGGGCCGGGGCGCGCCTGCGGGTGGCTCGGCGGGCGGCTCCGGCGGCGGCT
>JALGUI010000224.1 GCA_029820915.1 Candidatus Zipacnadia bacterium
CGCGCCCTTCGCGGCGGCCGTGGCGATTGACGAGTCGCAGCAATGGCTCCCGCTCCTGCCCGAGCACAGTCATAGCTTTGAGACGGTAGCCGGGCCCGCGGAGCGCCTCCACCTGATCCTGCCGGGCCGGCGCGACGAGGACGAGAAGATCGTGCTTCGCGGCATCTTCACCGATCGCTTCCGCAACATTCCGGCGACCAGGGGCATCCCGACCAACGTCCGTCTCAGAATCGTGGACGAGGCGGGGGAGAGGGACCTGGGCCGGCCGCGGGGCAGATTCGAGGCGCCGCATCGGTTCCGCGTCCCACTCGGGAAGCTCGAGCCGGGCGTCTACCGCGTGCGCCGAGCCGGGCGTCTACCGCGTGCGCGCCTATGACGCGGCGACCGGGGAGCTGATGGCGCAGAGCAACCCCCTCGAAGTGCTCGACGATGACAGCGATCGCGGCAATGTCTACTGGGGGGAGTTGCACGGTCACACCGAGATGAGCGACGGCATGGGGGAGTACGAGGCGATGTTCCGTCACGCGCGCGACGAGGGCTGCCAGGACTTCGCGGCCGCCGCCGATCATGCCTGCTACTTCACCGACAACGAATGGGAGTGGATGCAGGATATCGCCAACGCCTGCAACGAGCGTGGCGAGTTCATCGCACTTCTCGGCTACGAATGGGCGGGGCGGCAGGGCCATCGGTGTATCTACGCGCGCGGCCGCCGGCTCCAACTGTTCCGCGGCATGTACGAGCCCGAGAGCTCCCTCGATGTCGTCTACCGGCACTTCCACGGTGACGAGGGCGTTGTCGCCGGTCCGCATCACACCGGCGCAAACGGGCGGATGGAGTATCACGACCGATCGATCGAGCGCTTCATCGAGATATACTCGATGTGGGGGGCGAGCGATCGCCTTGGCGCGCCCAAGGCCCCGCTGTTCCCCGGCGATCACCCGCTCCCCGCCCTCGGCTTCACCGGTGGCGGCGACTGCCATGAGGGCAAGAGCGGCTGGACGCCCGACGACCCCGACGGCCAGGGCACGGCGCTCCACGGCTTCGCCCGCCAGCTTCGCTACCGCTCCGGCCTGACCGCGGCGGTGATGCCGGAGCTGCGCCGGCGCGAGCTGATCGAGGCCCTGCGCGATCGACGCACCTACGCCACCACCGGCGCCCGCATCCTGCTGGACTTCGAGGTGTCCGGCGTCGCCATGGGGCAGAAGGGCGAAAGCGACGAGGCCGAGGTCGAAGCAACGGTGCACGCCGTGACGGAGCTGGCCAGGCTCGAGGTCATTCGCGACGGCGAGGTGGTCCACGCGGTCGAGGTGGACGGCCTGGACGCCGAGCTCGAGTGGGACGACCCGAAGCCGGTGGGGGAGAGGGCGTGGTACTACCTGCACGTGATCCAGCGAGACGGCGAGGAGGCGTGGTCCTCGCCCGTCTGGCTGCGCGAAGGCTGACGGCCGCCGCCGGGCGCGGGAACCTCGTGGCGGTCACGGGACGTTAATGCAACCGGACCACGCGGCACTCGGTGCGGAGCTGTTGAGGTGCTTTGCTGATGAACAGGCAGATCATAACCGCCCTCGTGATCATCGCGCTGCTCGCGGTGGTCGGCGTGCTGCACTACATGGCCCAGATGGACCCCGTCCAGCTCGCCGAGCGCGGCGTCGGTCGCGATGCACACGATCATGGCGATCACGACGACGAGGGCCCCCCGCCGCTGTCTCGCGACGATGCCGACTACGTTCTGCCGATAGGGCCGGAGAACGCCCCGGTCGAGATCCTGGTCTGCTACGACAACGTCCAGCTCGTCCGCGACGAGTACCGCGAACTCATGGAGCAGATGGGCAGGGACTACAGCCCCCACCTGCGGGTCGAGTTCGTGGACAGCAGCGACGAGGCCAACCGCGAGATGATCGACGCGATCTCCGAGGGCTTCACGATCGGACTCATCATCAACGGTGAGGTGGTCAAGCACGTTCCCGAAGCGGCCTTCGGCATGGTCGCCTTCTCGGGCTCGCCCATGTTGGAGGAGTGGTCGGTGCCTGAACTCAAGATGGCCATCGAACACGACCTGCGCACCAAGGGCGTCGGATTCACCTCCCACGTTGGCGAGCAGCCTCAGCCTCAGCAGCCCGGCCCCGGCCACGAGCACGACCGCGAGTAGAATGACCGAATCCCCTACTGATCGGGATGCAACGAGGGAAACCGGACATGCAGGAGGAACCAAGGGCTGATCGGGAGTTGCCCGGTCGGCCCGATGCCTTTATGCAAGGAGGCGTTAACGGTGCGAGGGGCTATGCGAAGCGTGGCAGTCGTCGCGGCGTTCACCGTTGTGGTCGGGGTCTGCCGGACCGAGGCCATCACACGGCACGACCTCGGCCGCACGGTCAAGTTCAAGGTCGTCGTGGACAAGGTAATGCAGCCCGAGGCGGGCTGGCACACCGAGGAGTGGATGGTCCGCGAATCGGCCGAGGCGGGCTTCAACGTCTATTCGCCCCGGCACGCGGGCGACCTGCAGGAGGTCAGGCAGGTCACGCAGTGGTGCGAGCAGTACGGCATCCTGCACCTGCCGTGGATGCGCGGCTCGCTGACGGCCGCGCTCGATGACAGCGCGGCGGACGGCAGGCGCATGGTGTGGGCGTCCGGAGCCGAGCAGTCCCTCTGGAGCCCGAACTCCGATGAGTTCTGGGCCTGGACCAACGGGCTGATCACCGACTATGCGAAGATCAGCGCCGAGATGCCCGCGCTCTTCGGGGTCTTCCTGGATTACGAGAACTACGCGTCGGGCCCCAGAGGCGGCAACTGCTACTCGCTGTCGTACGATGACCTGATCATGGCCGCGTTCGCCCAGGCGAAGGGCCTTGAGCTGCCCGAGCTGGCTCTCGACGCACGCTACGAGTGGCTGAAGAGCCAGGGCCTGCACGATGAGTTCGAGACCTTCCAGATCGCGCACTGGCGCGAGCGCTGCCGGACCCTGCGCCGGGCCGTGGACGCCATCGACCCGACCTTCCAGTTCTGCGTCTACCCCGCGCCGGGGACGCCCTTCATGGTGGAAGGGATCTATCCCGAGTGGGCCACCGAGCAGGCGCCGCTGATCCTCGCCGACGCGGTTACTTATGGCCGCAGGACGGTCCTGCCCCACGAGGAAGCGCTCGAGGGCAACCGCAACGCGCTGGTCGAGCGTCAGGCCTTCGTGCGCGACACCGGCATCCCGATGCTCTATACCGGCGGCATCGACCCGGCGGTCAAGGGCGCGGACCCTGAATTCTGCGGCCGTAACGCCGCCATGATCTCACAGGTCACCGACGGCTACTGGATCTTCTATGAGGGCCCGAAGTACGCCGAGGACCACCCTGAGTACTTCAAATGGTTCGCCGCCGCCAACGCCGCCATCGACGCGGCAGACTGGGACTGGGCGTGGGCACCGCGCGAGACCCCGGACAGCTACGGTCTCGAGGAGCTGACCATCGAGCATCCGGACCGCAGGCAGCTCATCATCTACGGTGCGAAGACGCCCTTCATGGAGATGCTGCAGGCCAACGAGGAGTACGAGGTCCACGAGATGGCCGGCATCTCGCCCGACTACTTCCGGAGCGCCGACGTGCTGGTGCTGCAGAACTTCAACGAGCAGCTCCCGCGCAGCTCGCCCTTTGTGCGCACCCTCATCGACTACGTCGAGCAGGGCGGCGGGCTGATGCTCGCCCACGACACCGCGTGGTTCATGGCCAGCCCGTTCCCGGAGATGGCCGTGCGCGGCATCCCGACCGAGCGCGTCGAGGCCATCCGGCACGTGGTGGAGACCGATCTCGTGACTGAGGACGTGCGCCATCCCGCGCTGCGCGGCATCGATCCGGGCACGCAGTTCCCCACCGAGTTCCGCGACCACATGATCTTTCGACCGGGCGATGACGGCACGATCCTGGTACGCAACGAGTTCGGCGATCCCGTCTACGTGGCCGGCGAGACGGGGGCCGGTCGGGTGATCTACGCGGGCTCCTACTACGGCTACACCAATCCGCTGTCCGACCCGGAGGCCGAGGTGTTCTGGGCCTGCGTGGACTGGCTGGCCGGCCAAGGGCTCGGCTTCCGGCGGCCCAAGCACAACCTGCAGGGAGCACATGCCGCAATCAAGTGGCCGGACCGGCTGATGTTCGACTGACGGCGGTCACAGGCGTCACGAACGGCGGGCGGCCCCAGACGGCCCGCCCGCCGCGATTCCAGCACAGTGGCGCCGGTGCGCCCCGACACGCGGCCCTAAGCGCGAGAGGACTTCCCCCGCTTGGCGCTGCGACACAGCGCACGCAGGTTCAGCCCTCCCACGCCCGTGTCGGGAGCGGACGTACCGCGACCGGGCTTGTCAGGGTTCCCTCAAGCCGATCGTGCGCTTCATGGTGGCGTGGTGCACGCCCTCATCCACCATCGCAATGCTCGAGAAGGGGATGCGGACCTCGCCCTTGCCCCCGCCCTCGGCCTCGTAGAACAGCACCACCGAATTCTCCTCCGGGTGTACCTCGCCGGCCCCAGAGATCACCCCGTCTCCGGCCGAAATGCTCGCCAGCTTGTCGATAGCCGCCAGCACGGCCTCCGGCACGTCACTGGTCACGTAGATGTGCATGATCTCCATCGCCGGACCTCCCTTACCTCGGCTCACCTGTGCCGACCTTGCACGGTCCACCATCCTGATTCGCGCCGCGCGCTCCGGTCCCTCCCTGATGTGCCTGATACTTCGCTCGGTTGCGGGCCTGCATGGCCCTGATCCAGCCCGGTGACGGCCCTGCCCCCGCCGCGTCCGATGCTGCGCCGCCTTGACCTCTCGCCGGTCCACCACCGATAATACCCGATAGTCGTCAGGTCGTGCACTCCAGCGGTCTGGGCACCGCCAATCACAGACGCATTCAGGAGGCAGAAGTATGCGCAGGTACCAGCTCGTGCTCGGCTGTGTGACGGTCGCGACGTTGCTCGTCATGGGCTTGATGGGCGGCTGCGGCGAGAAGCCACAGGAGACTGATATGATCGAGCCTCCAATGTCGGTGGACCAGCCGCCAGACGGCGGACCGCCCGCGGGCGCGGACACGCCCGCGGCCGACATCCCCGCCGGCGCCGAGACGCTGAGCGACGTCCTCGGCTCGTTCCAGATGCCTACCAGCTTCGTCATGACCGTGACTGAATCCAGCGGCGAGGCCGCCGAGGAGCCCGGCGCCAGGATCGCGATGAAAATGGATGGTGAGCAGGCGGCCAAGATGCGCATGGAGGAAGAGGGTGGGGCCGAGGTTCTCATCCTGGACATGGAGGCCTCGACCATGTACTCCTACAACACCTCCACCAATGAGGGCTTCAAGATGCCGTTAGCCGAGGAAGAGGCCCAGGACGCTCCGGCCCCCTGGGGGGACTATGACCCCGAGGCCAAGGTCGTCGGCAGCGAGGAGATGGACGGGGTAGACTGCTGGGTCGTTGAAGTAACCGGCGACGACGGTCCGGGGAAGATGTGGATCGGCAAGCGGGACGGCCTGATGCGCAAGGCCGAGGGCCCGGACGGCAGCGCTGTGTTCTCCTACACCGACATCGATGCGGTCGCCGACAGCGAGTTCGAGGTGCCTGAGGGCATCGAACTGGCGGACATGAGCGACTTCGGCGAGATGATGGAGGACGCAGAATAGCCGCGAGGGAGGACGGGGGCG
>JALGUI010000225.1 GCA_029820915.1 Candidatus Zipacnadia bacterium
AGCAACCGTGATGTGTGTCAAGCGTTCTGCGCGGTTGGTTGCCAATAGCTTGCTATCCGAGGCGGTTCAGGGTACAATGCGACCATCGCGTTGACGCGGGGACCAGTGCATAGGGGTGGGTGCGTTGGACAGCAGCGAACAGGACGCGCGGGCCGCAAAGCAGCTTCTCCAGGGGGGACACCCCGAAGAAGCGATTGCTCTGCTCATCAACTGGCTTGCCGACCACGGTAATGATGCCGACGCGTGGACCACACTCGCCGCCTGCCACTTCGAACTCGAGGACTGGCCGCAGGCGCTCAGCGCCGCGCGACGCGTGACCGAACTCGAGCCCGAGCGGGCGCGGCATTGGTCGAACCTGGGCACGGTCCTCCGCAAGCTCGGCGAGCTGGCCGAGGCCGAGCGCGCACAGCGCCACGCGAATGCTCCGGGCCGTCGGCGACGTGCGCCGGGTGCAGGAGCTCCTCGGGGACGCGGACGTGAGCACCACGCAGGTCTACACGCACGTGCTGGCGCAGGACGTGGGGGCTACCGGCCCACGGACGCGCGCATCGTGGCCGGACCGTGACCGGACCGCGCGAGGCCCTGGCCGCGACCGACGCCCTGATCGACCGCATCGTCTACGCCCTCTACGGCCTGACCGAGGACGACAGAGCCGTCATCGAGGGCAGCATCAGATAGGGCCGCAGCTGTCGGGAGGAGCGAGTATGTTGGGCCTGGGAACCGCTGAGTTAGTGCTGCTCGGCCTCGTGTTGCTTGTCGCCATCGTGGCTGGGGTCACACTGCTCGTGCTCTTCGTCGTGCGCAAGTCCCGGTGAGCGCGAGCGGACCCGTCGTGACCGGAGGCGGGGGGGACCTCGGGCCGTGGTGAACCCGCCCGACCTGGCGAGAGCATAGCACGGGCCGAAGACCAGAGGGAGGCGAGGCGCCGGCGAGGGGCCAACTAGCGCGCAGCGAGGAGAAGGTGATTCCCTTGGCGGGATACCCGGTGTTTGAGTACGCGATGGGCGAATGGTTCATCTGGTTTCTGTGGCTGGGCGTGACCGTGCTCGCGGCTGTCTACCTGGGCGTTCTGTGGGCGGGCAAGGTGCTGTTAGGCGAATGGCTGGCCGCGGCGCAGCGCCAAGCCAATGAGCGCGCAGCGCGAAGACATTGAGAGGGGCAGAGGGCAATGGCATCCGACCGCAGCGCATTCGTGCGCCGGGCTTGCGTGGTGGCAGGGGCGCTGCTGGCGCTCGGCATCCTCGTGGGCGCGGCCCGGTTAGCGGCGTGGCAGGCCGCTGCGCGCGAGGAGGAGGCGGCGCGGCAGGCGCGGTGGCGCGCGGCCGCGCGACAAGAAGCCGCGCAGGCAGCTATGGCCGAGGGGGTGCGGCACTACAATGCCCAGTCGTACGAATTGGCGAAGGCGTGGTTCGAGCACGCGGCGGACAGGGGCGCTCCGAACGCAATGACGTGCGCTGCTATGTGCGACCAGCGGCTAGACGAGCAGATCGAGGCGCGCATCGCGGCGCGTGAGGCGGAGGTGGCGGCCTGGCGTCGGCAGGTTGACACGCCCGAGCACATCGCCGAGCGTGAGGCGTGGGTGGCGCAGCGCCGGCGGGAGCGTGAGTACCGCGACGCCTGCCGCAAGTGGCGCTACCAGCATGGCCTACCGACCGACCCGCCGAGCGCCTTCGAGAAGTTCGTCGGGTGGGCCGACGACGACCCGTGGTGAGGGGGAGGTGACAACGGGCGGACCGTTTCTATCCCGGCGAGGGGGGCGCGCCGGCCGCACACACGGGCGACCAGAAGGGGGCACAACATCGTCGCGAGGCACACGCGCGGGCCCCAGGCCTGGAAGTCGGTACTTGCCGTTGTGCTGTGGGTCTTCGTGCTCTTCATGGGGGGGCTTGCCTGGTGGGACCACGCGACGACACAGGCGCGGGAGCGGGAGCGGCGGGAGGAAGGCCTCGCAGCAGCACGGCAAGCGGCAGATCGCGAGAGGGAACAGGTCCGGCTCGCGGCAGAGCAGCGCCGCCGCGAGGCCGTGGCGTTCGAGATCGAGATGCAGAAGGGCCGCAACACCATCGCGTACCTCGACAGCTTTCAGTCAACAGGCAGGGGCGCTGCAGACCGGACGGACGCGCAGCGGAAGGCGAGCTGGGATGCCACCTTCGGCGCGCAGTGGGTGCGCTGGGAGGGCACGGTCGTTGAGGTCTCGGGACGTGGCAGCACCTGCGACGTGTCGATGCGGTGCGGGAGCCAGACCCTGACGAGCGACACTCGCTTCGAACTTGACCGCGCCACGGCGGTTAGTCTCAGCAAAGGCCAGAGGGTGCGGGTCGAGGGCCGGCTGCATGACCATGATGCCTTTGGCTACACCCTCGTGGACGTGCGCGTGCTGGCGACCTGGTAAGGCGGCGGCCCATAACGGACCCGCGGGGGGGCCGCGGGAGTGGTGACGACCGCCCGCCCCGGCGAGAGTATAGCACGGGCCGAAGACCCGAGGGAGACACGTCATATGATGACCAGGCGGCAGTTCTACGTGGCGCTGGCGGTACTGACGCGAGCACTTGACGCCCGTTGAGGTCGCGCGATGGCTTGAGGCGATGCGCTCTGGTCCCCCGGGGGCCAGCTGCTGGTGTTGAAGATCGGTCGCATGTACCGAATACCGAGAAAGGAAGTACTGGCGATGGTCAAGCGTCACGGCGATCAGGTCGCTTCCCTCCGTGAGTGGCTGCGCGCGCTCGGGAGGGTCGCGGGGGACCCGCTTCCCGGCAACCTCGAAGCCGTCATGGGCGAGCTGAGGGATTTGGGCGACGACCGCGAGTACACGCTGGCGGACTTGCGCGCGCAGGCGGAGAAACGCGGCGCCACCGAGGAGGGCCTGGCGGTAATCGACGCGGCGGCGGTTGTTGATCGCAAGGCAACGTGGGAACAGTGGGATGACGCCGTAAAGCAGGAAGTCGCAAGTGGGGACTATTCAGACGGGGCCGTGTTCTTGGTCGGTCACCTTCCGCTGAGTGGCATCTGCGGCAGTGAGCAAGCCTGGGATCTGGACATGCTTCTGGGGTTTCTGCGCACGGCGGAGGAGTCGACGTCGGACGAGACGGTCGACGAGGCCGCGAAGCTGTTGACAGCAGCAGCAGTGCGATTGTTCGCCGAGGACTGACGGTCCGTGCTAAGGCACCTGATGGCCGGAGCGGCCCTGGCGGCCGCCGAGGGCCGGCGGACGGAAGGGGCCGTTCGGTGCGCGGGCCGTCTTGCCCCGGCGAGGGGGAGACGCCGGGCACAATCCGCCCGCCCTAGCGGCAGTATATCACAGGCCGAAGACCAGAGGGAGGCGCGTCGCATGATGACCTGGCGACAGTCCTACGTGGCGCCGGTGGTGCTGACGCGGGGACTTGACGCCCGTTGAGTTCGCGCGATGGCTTGAGGCGGTGCGCTCTGGTCCCCCGGGGGGCCAACTGCCGGTGTTGGAGATCGGTCGCGGGTACCCAATGCCGAGAAGGGAAGTGCTGGCGATGGTCGAGCAGCAGAACGGCGATGAGATCGAGGTCACAGGTACGCCGGAAGATTGGATCCAAGCGATATACAGGGCCTGGGAGGGCTCCTCCGAGGGGGTTCGCAGCGTCATCCGGGAGCGCGTCTTCGTGTGGCTTCCGAGCAAGGCCACGTGGAGCATCAAGGAGCTGAAGTATCACCTGCACAACCCGCCCGGCCGGGAGCTCCGCGGTCCAGAGGACGTGCCCGAGGAGACCATGCAGCAGGCGGAAAAGATGCTGGAGGACGCCGCCGATGCTTTGTCGTCTGAGGAAGGCTGACCGTGAGCGGCGCCGGGCGTCGCGCTGCCCGGCGACCGCGCGACGACCGCCGCGGCCGTCCTGACCGGCGCGGGCCTCGCGCTGATGATCGAGACCGTCGATCGGGGCGCGACCACGGCGGCGGCCCGTAACGGACCCGCGGGAGGGGGGCGCGGGAGTGGTGACGACCGCCCGCCCCCGCGAGAGCATAGCACGGGCCGAAGACCAGAGGGAGGCGCGTCGCATGATGACCAGGCGGCAGTTCTACGTGGCGCTGGTGGTACTGGCGGCGAGCGGGCTGGTGGGCGGTGGGCTGAGCAACTGGCTGTTGCCGGGACGGGCCGCCTGGGCGCAGGAGCAGGGGGCGCAGGAGGTGCGGGCCGAGCGGTTCGTGGTCGTGGACGAGGCGGGCCGGGAGCGGGCGGAGCTGGGATTCAGGGACGGCGACCCGGGGCTGAAGATGTACGACTCCACGGGCCAGCTACGCCTGTGGCTGAGCCTCATAAATGGGAATCCTGGGCTGAACCTGCTTACGGCAGACGACCATCCGGCAGCCGACTTCTTCGCTGACGAAGACGGATCGGCGCTGACGCTATGGGACGAAGGGGGAGATCGCATCGTTTTCTCTGCTCCGTGACCGGCGGCGGAGGCGGGGCCGGGCTCCATGACGCGTGGTGAGGTGACGCGACCGGAGGGCGCTGGCCTGGACGGGCGCCCTTTCATGTACGCGGGCGCCGCCCAGGCCGCGCGCAGAGCTTGCCCGATGAACCGTGAAGCGGCGCCTCCGCCTCGCGCCTATCCCTCCGGCCCCAGGAACTCCACGGCGTCTGCGTGGATGACCTGTCCCTCGGTCTCCACGGTCAGGCGCAGCTCGCCCAGCCCGTCGCTGAACAGCTCGACCGGCGGCTCGCCGCCGACCGGGGCGAAGTCCTCCCAGGGCAGCTCCAGGCAGGTCCAGTCCGGGCCGAAGCTCACGCCCTCGACGCCCCGCGCGTGCCAGATGTGCCGGCACCCGGCCTCGACCTCGACCACGAGGCCGACGTGGAAGCTGTCC
>JALGUI010000226.1 GCA_029820915.1 Candidatus Zipacnadia bacterium
CTCGCCGTCCACCAGCGGGTAGAACTCGGGGTTGCTCTCGCCGAAGACCTGCGGGTCATACAGCACGCGCAGGTTGTGGTGGAAGCTGATCGTCCCGTGCATGCCGTTCTTGCGGGCCCACTCATTGTGCGCACCGCGCCCGCCGCTGAAGAGGCGGGACATGAAGGCGGGCTCGTCGCGCACCGGCTCGTCGGGGATGGTGATGGTCGCGGCCGCGGGCACGTCCCGGCCGTCCGCGCCCGGCAGCAGCCAGCGCACGCCCAGGAAGCGCTTCAGGAAGCCGTAGACTCCGAACTCCGTGCCACTCGGGCTCGCGCCCAGGATGACGATGGTGTCGTCGGCCGGGAACTGGATCACGTAGCCGTCCGTGCCCATCTCGCCCAGGTCGATATCGAGCGACTGGACGTACCCGGTCTCGCCCACGTGAATCTCGCCCAGGTCGATATCGAGCGACTGGACGTACCCGGTCTCGCCCACGTGAATTGCGGGCGCTCCCTGCGGCGCATCACTGCTCACGGCGAGCGTGGCGCCCGACGCCTCCTCCACGCAGCTCACCAGCTCCGCCACGGCGCGGCTGACCTGGTCCGGCGGCTCCTGCGCGGTCACGATGGTCGCCAGTGGCCGGCCGTCCTGCACGATGGTGACGGGCGCCGCGCAGGCCATCGAACTCACCACCACCGCCAGCGCTGCAAGTGCGAGATATCGCATGTCGTCCACCCTTTCGTGTCGATGAGCGCCTCACTGCGCCTCCGCATCGTCCGCGAGGCGGATGAGCACGACGTCGTCGATGTAGATTCGCTTGCCCTCCGGGAAGTCGCGCGCCCACACGCCCGCGCGGATTGCGACCGCGCCCGCGGGCGGCTCGCGCACGTCCATGACCGTCGCGACCGTGTGCCAGCGACCGGGCGCCGGCGTGATGCTGGTGGTGCTGCCCTTGGGCAGATTGTGGCTGATGTCGTCGAGGGGCGTGAGGCTGAGGTCAACGAAGCCGCCCTCCTCCTGTCCCTCCGGGAGGTACAGACGTGCGACCAGGCAGTAGACGCCGGGCTCGAAGTCGATGGCCTGGTGCGGCCCGCCGTACTGCACTCCGTCGCAGCGGAGAGAGTACGCGCCCGAGTCCGCCAACTCATCGGTGCGCACCAGCGACCCCACGCTCTCCTGCAGCCAGTAGCTCCAGCCGGTCGCCTGCGCGCCGTCGCCCTCCTCGAAGGAGGCGTTGGCGGTCAGCCCGTCGTCGCCGCGCGCGCACCGCGTCCGAGCGCGCCGCCCAGTCGAAGAGCGTCCACATGTCCCGCGCGCCCCAGTCATGGCCCGAAATCAGGTCGTAGCGGTCGATCTGGAAGCAGTGGTGCAGGAACGGGTGCCCGTCGAAGTCCTCCGCCGACAGACTGCGCCGCCACTCCGCCATCTCAGAGCGCCGCAGGATGTCGTCGAGCCACGCCAGCGCCTCCGCCTCCGTCGCCAGCTCCGGCGCCGGGCCCTTCCGCGGGTAGGCGATCGCGGAGGCCTCGTAGTACTCGAAGGCGCGCAGCAGCAGCTTCGCCCGCGCGCGCTGCTCGTCGGTCTGCGCGTTCGCGACCGCTGCCTCCAGCCACTCGCGGCTCTGCGCGATTTCGTCGAGCGACACGTCTTCGAGGTAGGTCGGCACGTTGAAGCGCAGGTACTGGCCCTGCTCGGTCCACCACTCCGAGTCGAGGATGCGGCGGGTCCAGAAGTCCTCCCAGTGCGCGTAGTAGCGCTTCACGTAGGGCGCCGCCTCCGGTCCCACCGCCAGCTCGTACCACTCGTCCAGCAACTCGTCCACATCCGCGTGCGGGTCCCACTGCAGCTTGAGCGAGACGTAGAGCTTGGGGCCCTCGCCGAAGTTCGGGTACGCCTCCGCCGTCAGCGCGCGCACACCGTCCTCGTAGCCCGAGCGGTAGTAGTCGGCCATGTGGTGGAAGTAGACGCGCGGCACCAGGTAGCTGGCCCCGTAGATGTAGTCGTACCAGCCGACGACCGGCACCGCGTCCGCCCAACGCTGCGTGACTTCCTCTCCGGCGGCGCGGATCTCCGGGTCGATCCACTTCATCCGGTCATAGGTCACGTAGGGGATAAGCCGCGGATGCACCGGCACGCGATCGGGCGGCTCGAAGATCTCCGAGTAGGCCAGGAAGCCGAACCACTTGTCCGGATGGCGCTCCAGCACGCCCTCGACCACCGCGTTGCACCAGGTGAAGTAGCGGTCGGAGAGGTGGTCGCGGCCGATCACGTTCTTGCGGCCCGGGTCCAGCGCCCGGCAGCTCTCGCACTCGCAGTGCCCGCTGCCGTCGGTGACGCCGAGCGAGTAGGACTGCTCCTCGGGATGCTCGTCAAAGTACGCGACGATGCGCTCGATCGCGGTCTCGACGATCCCGGGTGCCGTGAAGCATGGCTGCCAGGAGTGTGACCCCGGCGGCGGCAGGTAGCGCTCGCCGTTGCGGATGGGGAAGAACTCCGGGTGTGTCGCCACGTCCTGCTCGGGCGGGAAGAGGTGGTTGAGGTTGTGGTGGAACTCGATGCGCGAATGCAGCCGGTTGCGCCGCGCCCACAGCCACTGGGCATCGAGGCGCAGGCCGAAGTACTTGCGTGAGAAGAACGCCGGCTCATCGCGCACGGCCTCGCCCGGGATGGTGATCGTCTCATGCGCGGGCACGTGGGTGCCGTCCGGACCGGGCATCAGCCAGCGCACGCCCACGTAGCGCTCCAGGAAGTCGTAGACTCCGAACTCGGTGCCCCAGTCGGTGGGGCCGAGGATCACGATCGTCCGCTCATCCGGGAACTCGATGACGAAGCCGTCACCGTCGAGGTCGCCCAGGTCGATGACCTGCGCCTCCACGTAAGGCGTGCGGCCGACGTGGATGGTCGCCATGCCCTCCGGCGGCGCGTCGGCAAGCTCCAGCAGCGCGCCGGTAGAGCGCTCGATCAGCGCCTGCATCTCACCGACGGCCTCGGCGAGCTGTTCGGAGGCGTCGGGCTGGAGCACGATGACGGCCGCCGGCTCGCCGTCGCGGACGATGGTGACCGCCGCCTGGCTCGCGGCGGCGTGCGCGACCAGCAGTGCGAGAATCACGGCTGTCTGTGGCCTCACTGGACACCTCTCACGCGCAAGCTGCCGGCCCCGGGGTCGAGGCGGTGCTCGCCACTTAGCGGCTGTATCCCATCACCGGCAGGGGTATTCGCGGTCGGAGCGTGGCCAACCTGTCTCGCAGCCCGGAATGGTGGCCTTGCCCGCAGAAGGAGTGAAGCCGGGCGCGAGACCTCGCGCCCGGCTTCGTGGATCTGCGTGAGTTGTGCTCAGGGCAGGCCCTGCCGGGTCGCCAGGACCAGGTTGGTGCGATGGACGCTGTCGGCCTTGTACCACTTGGCGTGGCCGTCCGCGAAGCCGTAGTTGCCGCCGTCGTTGTGCAGGGTCGGGATGTAGGAGATGCCACCGTAGGTGATGAGGTAGAGCCCGTTGCCGCCGTAGCCGGTGGACTGCGGGTCGCCGATGACGATGGACTCGGCCGGCGCCTTGATGTCCGACTCGTTGACGACCTGGTTGTTCCACGTGTCGTAGTCAAGGTAGTAGTAGCCGTAGCCGTCGTAGCCCGAGGGCGTGGCCTGACCGCTCATGCCGCGGATGTTCAAGCCGTAGCCGCCGCAGTAGCCGATCCCGTGGGGCTTGGCGGGACAGATGAAGATCTGGGTGTTCATCACGTACGGCGCCCACTTCTCGTACCAGAAGCGGTTCGTGCCCGGATGCAGATACGCGATGGTGTGGCTGCCGTCGTAGTCCCCGGCGTACATGATGCACGCCGTCATGAGCTGCTTGACGTTGGAGTTGCACGAGGCCTGCTTGGCCTTCTCCCGCGCCCGTGCGAAGACCGGGAACAGGATGGCGGCGAGTATCGCGATGATCGCGATCACAACCAGCAGCTCGATCAGAGTGAAGCCTCTTCGGCGCATATGATCTCCTCCTCTGGAGATAGCGGTGTTCACGGCCTGGGATTATACAGGTTTTCGCCGCGAAATGCCAAGCCCTCCGGCAATAGGGGTGTGACCGATCCAGTGTGTAGACCGCGACGGCCAACGGCTTCCTCACCCCCTCCGGCTGCTGCGCAGCCTCCTCCCCCGCCCGGTGGCGGAGGCTACAGGTAACTGCGTAGCTCGGCGAAGTTGTGGCGCATGGCGGCCATCGGGTCGTCCGTCGGGGCGGTCTCGAACACCAGCCAGCCGTCGTAGGCGATGGCCTGCACCGCGTCGGCGACCGCCTGCATGTCCACGTCGCCCTCGCCGAGCAGTTCCGCGCCCGCCTCCTTAATGTGGATCATCTTCACGCCGTCGCCCAGCGCCCGGACCATCTCGGCGGGGTCGTGGCCCGCGCTGCGCAGGTTGCCGATGTCGAAGTAGATGCCCACCTGCGGATGGTCGGCGATCTCGACCACGCCCTGCATCGTCTCGAGGTCCACCGTGCACTCGACGCACAGCACGATCTCGTCGTTGCCGGCTTCCTCGACGGCCTCGCGGATGCCCCGGAGGTCCGGCTCGAGCCGCGGATCGTCCAGCTTCGGCGCCATCGCCTGGAAGTGCGGCAACAGGATGCCGTCGCACGCCAGGTCGGTGGCCGCGTCGATCGCCTCGATCAGGTGCGCCTTGCCGCGCCGCCACTCGTCCTCGTCGGTGGTCAGGCAGTTGGCGTCCCGCCAGGTGGCCAGCGACAGTGAGGAGATGGCGAGGTCGAACTCCTCGCACAGCCCCACCAGCTCGTCCCCACCAGCTCGTCCCGGCCCTCCTCGTCAAAGACCATCATGCCGTGCATGTTGGGGCTGTCGCGAGGGATCATCTCAATGCCGTCGAAGCCGAGCCCCTTCGCGCGGCGGAACTTCTCCTCAAGCGTGATATCGGCGCCCATGAGCGTCTCGCGGATCCCGTATCGCATGTGCATCGCTCCTGACGAGTGTGCATTCCCTGGATGAGCGCACGGTACTTGGCTCTCGCCACCGTCGGCACCTCCCGCTCGGGTGCGGAGGGCAACCGCGCGGGCGCAGCGAACTGCGCGGCTCTGGAACAGCTCGTCCGGAAGCGGTGATTGCACATGGCGACCGGCGGCGCGCACAGCCCGCTCTCCCTCAAGCCCGACTACCACGAGGCCGCGGAGCGCTGGCGGGCGTTCTGGGCCGGCGAGATGCTCGACCGCCCGCCGGTCATCATCACCTGCCCCAACCCGGCCGCCGAGCCCGCCGCGCGCCCCACCTACTGGACGATGCTGACCCGGCCGCCGAGCCCGCCGCGCGCCCCACCTACTGGACGATGCTGCACGATCCGCTGGATGAGCTGGTGGCGCAGACGGACGCGTACATGGAGACACGTTACTGGGGCGGCGACGCCATGCCGCAGCTCTCGCCCGGCTTCGGCCCCGACATCTTCGCGGCCTTCCTGGGGGCGGAGCTGGAGTTCGCGCGCGACCAGGAGCATCGCACGAGCTGGGCCGAGGTGTTCGTCGAGCGGTGGGAGGACGTGCTGCCCCTGCGCATCCACGAGAACCGCTACTGGACGCGCCTGCGCGAGCTGACGCGGCGTCTCGCCGAGGCCGCCGAGGGCCGGTGGCTGGTCTCGCACCTGGACCTGCACTCGAACCTTGATGCGCTTGAGGCCATCCGCGGCGCCACCAGGTTCTGCGTGGACTTGTACGACTACCCCGACCTCATCGAGCAGGCAAACGATCAGGTGCGCGCCCTCTACGCACCCGTGTATGACACCTTCCACGCCGACGGGGCGATGGACCGTGCCGGGACGGGCGCGGGCTGGATACCCGCGTTCTGCGAGGGCAAGTGCAATGCCATCCAGTGTGACTTCGCCGCGCTCGTCGGCCCCGAGCACTTCAGGAGCTTCATCGGGCCCGACCTTGAGGCCGAAGCCGAACACCTCGATCACTGCATCTATCACTGGGATGGGCCCACGTCACTGGTCCACATGGATGACCTGATGGCGATCGAGGCCATCGACTGCATCCAGTGGGTGCCCGGCTCAGGGAGCGCGCCGCTGGTGGAGTGGCTGGACCTGCTGGAGGAGGTGCAGAGGCGGGGCAAGAGCGTCATGGTCTACTGCAGTATTGAGGAGCTGCCGCGCTTCCACGAGCGACTGCGGCCCGATCGCCTGTTCTACAGCACCAGCGCGCCGAGTCTTCACGAGTTGGAGCGCACACTCGAGTGGGTCGCCGCGAACACGTGACGGCGCGCCTATTGCGCGACGCGCCATCACGTAATGTTCATGATTTGTCGCAACCGCATGCCGAAGCGACTATGCCTGGTAGTTACGTTGCTCCTTGACCTTGCCATCCTTGCCCTTCTTGACCGCCCGGGCCTTGTCCTTCTTAGCCATCTTGAGCGCCACCGCCCAAGCCTCCTTCTGCGTGTCATGCTTGGAACTGGGACGCTTGTTCCCCTCACGGATGACGGCCCACCTCTCGCCGTCAAGCTGCACCACGACGGCCTTCGCTGCTGCCTTCCGCTTTGCCTTCGCCATGTGGACCACGCTTTCTGCGACAGAATCCGTCACTCTATCCCGCTTCTGTTTATCGCATGTAGCCAGAAATGTCAACAATAATATGAAGAAAAGCGCCCTTTGGGGCGCAGATTCCTAGGAAGAGGCGCTCGCAACAGGGGATTCCGATCATCTGGAGTTGCAGGGCTTGCGCTCTTGCCCGGCTCATGATGGACACGCCGCGGGAGCCTGCCTGCGGGCGAAATAGAGGCCTGCCAGCACCAGCGCCGCGCCGCCGAACTGCACCGGCGTCGGGCGCTCGCCCAGCAGGATGGCCGCCGCGACCATCGCCACCACCGGGACGACGTACTGGTACACCGCGACCCGTGACGACGTAGTGCGCGCGATGCGCCAGTACCAGGCCACGAATCCGAAGACTCCGGCGAGGAAGACGAGCCATCCCATGGCTGCCCACCCCAGCGCGCCCAGCGAGGCCCAGTCGGCCGCGACCATGTCGCGGGCGCCGAAGGGCACTACCACCAGCAGCCCGAACACGTAGGCGAAGGTCACGATCTTGAGCGCCCCGTAGCGCTGGCCCATGGGCTTGCTGATCACCATGAACAGGGCGTAGCCCAGCGACGAGACCAGCATGAGCAGATCGCCGGTCACGCGCGTCGCCGGCACGTGCTGCGCTCCCGCGCCCCCGAGGATGACCAGGGCCGTGCCCGTCATGGCGCCCGCGATCCCCAGCCAGTTAGCCCCGGAGATGGCCTCCTGGCCGATGGCGGCCGCGATCAGCGCCGTGAAGATCGGCGCGGTCGAGAACATCAGCGATCCCTCGCCCGCCGCCGTCAGGTTCAGGCCGCACACGAAGGTCACCTGCTGCACGCCCATGACCAGCACGCCCGCCAGGAACAGGCGCAGCCACATCGCCGGCGTGTTGCCCCGGCGAAGCCGGCCTCGCCATGCCAGCACGCCCAGCAGGATCAGCGTGATGGCGATGAAGCGCGCCGCCAGCAGCCCGGCGGGGGAGATGAGGTCGAGCAGATACTTGTACGCGACGAAGTTGCCGCCCCAGACGAAGGCGACGAAGAGGAGGATCGGGTCGAGGACCGCGCCCTGGTGCTCCTCGATGGCATCCTGCTGCTGCGCCATTCATTGGCTCCCATGGAAGCGGTCCGCGCTTGGCCCCGGGAGGCGATGGGCGGACCGTCTGCAATGCCGGAGATGACTTCGCCGGCGCCCAGTTCGCGGCCAAGCCGTGCCGCTCCTGCCCATCACCCGCTCCGCGGCCTTGACGCCGCGGTCGGATCGGCCTACCCTTGCCGCCGGTGACGCGCAGCCCGTCCGACAGCGTCGTCTCGGGTGCAAGAGGTGAGGCACATGTCCGTGAGCTCGGAGCAGATCCGCGAGAGAATCGTGCAGGCCCTGGGACCTGTCACATCAGTCCTCGACGTCGGCTGTGGCGACTGCTCCCTGGTGCGCTTCCTGGCCCAGGAACTGGCTCGGGAGGCGCGGGGCATTGACATCAAGAGCTCCACGGTGCGCGAGACAGTAGATTCACACGAGGACGGCAGGGCCTGTATCGTCCAGTGCGAACCGATGAACGCCGAACGGATGGACGAGTTCCCGGATGAGTGCTTCGATGGCGTTGTGAGCGTGCACGCCCTTCACGAGATCAGCGATCCGGAGGCCGCGCTGTGCGAGATCAGACGCGTCCTCAAGCGCGGCGGGAAGCTGCTGATCGCCGACTTCACCGAGGGCGAGACGCGCTGGGATGAGGACTACTACACACCCGCCGACGCAACGCGCATGCTGCTCGAGGCGGGCTTCCACGACGTCGCGGTCGAGAGCCCGCCGGGCGAGTACTTCATGTTCGCCGAGGCCTGCAAGTGACGCCGGCGACTACCCCCGCCCGTCCCCCGCCAGCGCGGTCTCGCGCAGCGGCATCAGGATCGTCTCGGGCACGTCGGTCGTCGGCGTGACGCAGAACATTGCGAAGCCCGGCGCGCCCAGCCGCCGCAGGATGTTGAGCTTGGCCGCAAGCTGCTCCGGATACCGCATCACCCCGTTGCCCGAGCGCACGCCGATGCCGGCGTACACGGGCACGTACTCCCCGACCGCGTCCAGGATCAGCCCGACGGTGTGCTCGTACGCGTCGTTGTCCGCCGTGTAGGACATCGGGCACAGCGCGTCCAGCAGCCCCTCCTCGCACCACAACGCCCAGTCCTGGCCTACGGTCTCCCTGGCCCGCTCGGGCTCCATGGCGAAGACCGCCGCCGAGATTACGATGTCATCGTTCACCGCCCGGACGGCTGCAGATGTCCGGCGCACCGCGGCCGTGATCAGCGAGGCGCGGAAGTCGAGCCACTGTTCGCGCAGCGGCGCGTCAACCAGGCAGTCCTCCGGCCAGCTCTCTACGGCATGGCCGAGCCGCTCCTCGAACCCCGCGCGGCAGCGGTCGCAGAAGCACACGTCGTCGCCGCCGTAGCGGATGAAGTCGTACTGCACGCCCGCGATGTCGTAGTCGCGCGCCGGCTCCACCATCGCCGCCTCGACCAGGTCCAGGTTCGCCGGGTGGCTCGGGCACAGCCATGCCACGTCCTCGCCCGCCGAGTTCCTCTGCCAGCGTCCCTCGGCGCGAAGCTGCTGGGCGTAGTCGCTGTTCGGGCTGCCGACCGGGAAGTTGTTGACGTAGAGGTGCAGGTCGATCCCGTGCCGCCTCGCCGCCGCCGCGCAGTCCTCCAGCAGCGTCTCGTTGTCGAACGGGACCTCGGAGATCGGCCCCAGCGCCGAGCTGTAGTACGCCGTCTCGCCCCGCCGCACCCGCATGATCGCCGCGTTCAGGCCCCCGGCCGCCATGCGCGAGAACAGGTCCTCCGGGTCCTCGATGCGATGGCTGTGCGTCCACGCGGCCCGGAACTCGGTGGCGGGCGGCGGCACCATCGCCTCAACGGCCACCCGGAACTGCTTCTCGGCGCGCACCGCCCGGCCGTCCACTTCGTAGCTCATGGTCCCGGTGAGCGTGCGCGCGCCGGCGATCCCGCGGGGCAACTGCAGCTCGACCTCCGCGCGTCCCTCCGACAGCTCCTCGCCCTCGATCGGCTTCAGATCGTCCCCTGCGATGGTCGCGGATCCGGAGGCGTCCGCCAGGGATGCGGCGCACTCGACGGCGGTCACGCCCGCGGGCACCAGCGGGTCGAACAGCAGCCGCGCGATCCCCGGCGCGACCAGCAGCGTCTCGCTGGGGCGGCAGAAGTCCAGCCGGCGCGCCGCCGGGAAGGCCGGGCGGGCGATGGAGGAGATGCGCACCTCGTCGATCTGTCCGATGAATGAGTCCGTCCCGACCGTCCCCACCTGCACCGTCCCCGGAGGCACCGCCGCGTTGATGATCCCGGTCATCTTCAGGCTTGCCTCCACCCGTCCGTTGAGCCACAGGCGCCCGCGCTCGCCGTCATAGGTCAGCGCGGTGTGATACCACCGCCCGGGCAGGATCGGCGCGTGGCCGCGCAGGACGTACTTC
>JALGUI010000227.1 GCA_029820915.1 Candidatus Zipacnadia bacterium
GGGTGGTGCAGACGTGCCCTCGCGCCCGCCCGTGCCCCTTGAGCAGTCGCGACTGCTGTCGGGTACCAAGCTGCGGCGCTCGCTCGTCTATCTGATCGCCGCCGCCCTCGTGCTGCTCGCAGGCACCATGGCCGTCCGCATGGCTCTGCCGCCCGACCCTAACGCAAGGGTCGCCGTCGAGACCCTCCCAGGCCTCGCGAACACCGCTGACGCCGAGACCACTGCCGTGAAGTGGGACGTCGAGACGGGCCGAACGGCCATTGACGTCCGCGAGTCCGACGGCGCCGTCCGGCGGTACTTCCTGGAGCCCGCCGACGGCGGAGGCCTGAGGATCTGGGGCGGGGACGAGGCGCCGGCCGACAGACGGTAGCCCGAGCGCCCGGCCCCGTGGTCATGACCGCCGCGGTCTACTTTTTCGCGCGCTTCTTCTGTTTGCGGCTCGCGCGCTTTCGTCTCTGCTCGATGCGTTCGACGATCGTCAGTGCCACGTAGCCCGCGAGCGCGGCGCCGCCGCCTACCAGGCCGGCCACCACTGCCAGGCCAAGTGCGGGCCTGTCGAACAGGGCGCCGCCCGTCCGCTGCATGATAAGAACCACCATCGCGAATCCCGCGCCCAGGCCAATCACAACCCCCACGAGACCAACGACCAGCTTCCCCGGCTCTCCCATCGGCGACGGCTGCCTCCTGTGGTCGATCCCCTCTGTGTCCATCGCGCGTCGCGTCCTGATTTCCTCGCCTCGACGCCCCCCACCTGCCACGGCCGCCCCACCTCGGAGGGAAGCCGTGCGCGAACGGGAATGTACCTAGTGGTTACTTACGGAAAACCGCGTACCAACAACCTCGACAGGCGAGGGCGCCTGTCGTGCGAATTCTCGTGCGACAAGGTAACAGGCAACCATGTCGTAGTGCGGGCGCCCTCGCCTGCACACGCCGTTGGGACCAGATTGCAGCACGCGAACTTCCGCCACCAAGCACTAGGCGCCCAGTTCATGCTCCCCAGGGAGCGCGGAGGACACGCGTTGATCGACGAGCGAAGCACACTCCAGACCGTCGCTGGCCTGCACGGCCTCATCCTCGCCTGGGAGACCGACGAGGGCGTCGCCCAGGCCGACTACGACTACGCCGTGCTCCTCGGCCCACCCGCGGATCCTGATGACGTCACAAGCCTTCGCGCCACCGTCGTGGCGCAATCCGACTGCGACGCCCTCCTCGAGCTCAGCGCCTTCCGCGGCATCCGCGCCACGCTCAACGGTCAGGTCGTCGCCACCGGCGAGCCACGCATCGAACCCTTTGGCAACAGCTACCCCATCACGCTCCGCGCCGGCGAGAACCTCCTCGACTTGGCGGTCACGACCGCTCAGGTCAACGCGCGCGTCTCCGCCCGCCTGATCGCACCGGACCGCTCGCCACTCGCCGCCGTCACCGAGGTCCGCCCGCACCGGCGCGCCATCATCGAGGATCTGCGCGAGCCGCTGCCCGAGGGGCACAACGTCTCGCTCTGGCACCAGTGGAACGAGCTCTGCTCGCGGCCACCACTCCTGCGGCTGGCCGACGACTCGCGCGACGCCTGGCTCGCCTGGCACGATGCCTTCGGCGGCAAGCTCCGCGAGCTCATGGGCCCGACGGACCCGACGGTCGAGCCGCAGCCGCGGGTCATCACCTCCGAGCGTCTCGACGGCTACCGCCGCGACCGCATCCTGCTCTCGAGCGAGCCGCACATGGCCGTTCCGGCCTGGCTGCTCGTCCCCGATGAGCCGAACGGAGCGGGCATCGTTGCCGTCCACGGTCACGGCTACGTCTACGGCGAGACCGTCGGCATCACCGGCGACGAGAGTTCCCGTCAGGCCCTCGAGCGCTACAACTACGCCTACGCCGCCCGCTACGCCGAGCGCGGTTACACCGTCATCAACCCGGACATGCGCAACTTCGGCGCCCGCCGCGACGCCGAGAGTTTCCGCCGCGACCCCTGCGACGCGGCGGCCCTCCGACTCCAGCAGTTCGGCATCAACCTCGTCGCCGGCCAGATGCGCGACCTCCGAGCCGCGCTCGATCTCCTGCTCGACCGCCCGACCGTTACGGGCCGCGTCGGCGCCACCGGCCTGTCGTATGGCGGCCGCCTGACCATGTACCTCTCCGCCCTCGACCGCCGCGTCGCCTGCGCCGGCGTGAGCGGCGCGCTCAACGTCTTCCGTGAGCGCCTGACCATCGACTCGAGCTGCGCCGCCCAGTTCGTGCCCGGCCTGCTGGCCTACGGCGACACGCCCGAGCTCTTCGGCCTCATCGCCCCGCGCCCGCTCCTGCTCGAGCTCGGCACCGTCGATGGCACGTCGCCCGAGATGTTCGCCATGGACGCATACGCGCAGGTCGAGCGTACCTACCGGGCCGCCGGTGCCCGCGATCACCTCGACATCGACGTCTTCGAGACCGGCCACGCCTACCACGGCGCGAAGGCATTCGACTGGTTCGACCGCTGGCTGCTCGACGCATGACCGCCGCGCCGACTTCCGACGAGGAGCATCGCCATGCCTGGAACGCTCACCGAGAGCATCATCAACGATCACCTCGTCGCCGGCGGCATGGCCGCCGGTGAGGAGATCGCCATCCGCATCGACCAGACCCTTACCCAGGACGCCACCGGCACCATGGCCTGCCTGCAGTTCGAGGCCCTCGGCATCCCGCGCGTCCGCACCGAGCTGTCCGTCAGCTACGTTGACCACAACACGCTGCAGACCGGCTTCGAGAGCGCCGACGACCACCGCTACCTGCAGTCGGTCGCGGCCCGCCACGGCGTCCACTTCTCGCGCCCCGGCAACGGCATCTGCCACCAGGTCCATCTCGAGCGCTTCGGCGTCCCCGGCCGCACGCTGCTCGGCTCCGACAGCCACACCCCCACCGCCGGCGGCCTCGGCATGCTCGCCATCGGCGCTGGCGGCCTCGACGTCGCTGCCGCCATGGCCGGTGAACCCTTCTACCTCGACATGCCTGCGGTCATCGGCGTCCGGCTCGAAGGAGAGCTCGCCGGATGGGCTTCCGCCAAGGACGTCATCCTCGAGCTGCTTCGCCGTCTGACCGTGAAGGGCGGCGTCGGCAAGGTCTTCGAGTACTTCGGCCCCGGCGTCGCCACCCTCACCGTCCCGGAGCGCGCCACCATCACCAACATGGGCGCCGAGCTCGGCGCGACCTCATCGATCTTCCCCGGCGACGAGCGCACCCGCGAGTTCCTGCGTGCCCAGCAGCGCGAGGACGCGTGGACCCCGCTCGCCGCCGATGACGGCGCGCAGTTCGCGCAGGTCATCGAGATCGACCTTTCCGCCATCGAGCCCCTCGTTGCGCAGCCGCACATGCCCGACGAGGTCGTGCCCGTCAGCGAAGTGGCGGGGCTGCAGGTCGATCAGGTCTGCATCGGCAGTTGCACCAACTCGTCGCTCCGCGACCTGATGACCGTTGCCGCCATCATGCGCGGCCACACCGTCCACGAGCGCACCGGCCTCGTCATCTCCCCCGGCTCGCGCCAGGTCGAGGAGATGATCGCGCGCAACGGCGCCCTCGCGGACCTGCTCGCCGCCGGCGCGCGGGTGCTCGAGCCGGCCTGCGGGCCATGCATCGGCATGGGTCAGTCGCCCCCGAGCGGCGGCATCAGCGTCCGCACCTTCAACCGCAACTTCAAGGGCCGCAGCGGCACCGCCGACGCCGGCATCTACCTGACCTCCCCCGAGATCGCGGCGCTCGTCGCCATCCACGGCGAGTTCCTCGACCCGCCCGCCGCCCTCCAGCCGCCGCGCATCGAGCTGCCCGACGCCTTCGACGTGGACGACGGCATGGTCATCTCGCCGCCGGAGGACGGCTCCGACGTCGAGGTCATCCGCGGCCCTAACATCAAGCCGATCCCCCTGCGCGGCCCGCTGCCCGACACGCTCGAGGCTACTGTGCTGCTCAGAGTCGGCGATAACATCACCACCGACGACATCATGCCCGCGGGCGCCAAGGTCCTTCCCCTGCGCAGCAACATCCCGGCGATCAGCGAGTTCGTCTTCTCGGGCATCGACCCCGAGTTCCCAGCGCGCGCGAAGCAGCACGCCCCCGGCCTCATCCTCGGCGGCGAGAACTACGGCCAGGGCTCCAGCCGAGAGCACGCCGCCCTCGCCCCCATGTACCTCGGCGTGCAGGCCGTCCTCGCCGAGTCATTCGCCCGCATCCACAAGGCGAATCTCGTCAACTGCGGCATCCTGCCGCTGGACATCTCGGCTGCGGACCACGAGCGCCTGCGGCCTGGGGACGTGCTTCGCATCGAGGGCCTGCGCGCCGCCGTCGCCGCCGACGAGCCCCTCACTGCGCAGGTCGTCGGCTCCGGCGAGACCGTCTGCCTGACGTGCGACCTGTCCGAGCGCGAGCGCGACGTGGCGCTCGCCGGCGGGCGCCTCAACCACATCCGCCGGCGCCAGGCGTAGCCTGGTCTCGTCCCGGCAGAACCGGTCAGGGGCGCCCGCCCTGGGCGCCCCTCTCGCATCTCACCCGCGCGTTGCCGTTCCCCCTCCGGCACCCTACCATTACCCACAATCCCTCATCCAGGCGTCCCGGCCCAACCGCCTGCGCGTCCGCACCCCACGCACCCCTCGCACGCCTGCCCCCGACGCCCGCGGGCGCAGGAGCCGCTCACGTCCTCGACGTGAGCGGCGACGGCGCTGCGGCGCGGACGAAGGCCGACCGTAGGGAGGCCGCAGGTCGCGCCGCCACCGGCGATGCGCGCGCAGGTCCGTCCGAAGGACGGGACGGAGCGCGCGAGCCGGCCGCG
>JALGUI010000228.1 GCA_029820915.1 Candidatus Zipacnadia bacterium
CCACCGGACCGCCGTGCGCGGTCGCTCCGCTCCGTACACAGGGCACAGGCCGACGGGAGTGTTCGCGATGACCGACGCCGGTGCGAGTGCGGCCGAGCTTGTCTCGGTCGAGAGGATTTGGGACGAGGGCCAGCACAACGCCTTCACCGACCTGGTGCGTTACCAGGATCGCTGGTGGTGCACCTGCCGCGAGGGCGCCGACCACGGCTCCGGCGATGGCGCGCTGCGCGTCATCGCCTCAGACGACGGTGAGAGTTGGGACTCCATGGCGCTGATGGCCATCGACGGCTTGGACCTGCGCGACCCCAAGCTGTCGGTGACGCCCGACGACACGCTGATGCTCCTGGCCGGCGAGCGGCACCCCACCGAGGACGCTGAGTGGCTCAACTCCACCATGTCCTGGCTCTCCCTCGACGGCGAAGCCTGGCATGGCCCGTTCACGGTCGGCGAGGAGGCCGTGTGGCTGTGGCGGGTCACCTGGCACGAGGGCGTCGGCTGGGGCGTGGGCTATGATTGCCGGGGCGAGAGGTTCGTGCGGCTGTACCGCAGCCAGTGCGGAATGAGGTTCGAGCGAGTCGGGCCGGACATGTACACCGACGGCTATCCGAACGAGACGAAGCTGCTGTTCCTCGACGACGACACCGCGCTGTGCCTGCTGCGGAGGGATGGCGAGGATGCCCCGGGGCAGCTCGGCTCGGCCCGGCCCCCGTACACCGACTGGCGGTGGCAGGACCTGGGCGTCAAGATCGGCGGCCCGGACATGATCCGGCTGCCCGACGGCCGCTTCGTGGCGTGCGCGCGCCTCTACGATGAGCGCGTCCGCACCTCCCTGCTGTGGCTGGACGCTGAGCAGGGGACACTGACCGAGTTCCTGGAGCTGCCGTCCGGCGGCGACACCAGCTACGCGGGCCTGGTCTACCACGACGGGCTGCTGTGGGTCGCGTACTACTCGTCGCACGAGGAGAGGACCAGCATCTACCTGGCGAAGGTGAGGCTGGACTGATCGCGGGCCAACCGGGAGGTCTTCGGCTGATGCGAACTGCGCTCGTACTCGCTGTCGTGCTGGCTACCGTCGGCGGCGCCACCGGCCAGGATGCAGCGCCAAACGTGCTCTTCCTGCACGGCAAGGTAGTCGTGACCGAGCCGGGGCAGGAGAAGATCTTCGTGCTGCGCGGCTTTCTGCCCGACGAGCGGCTCCAGGACATCATGGCGGCCGAGGGCATCGCCTGGACCGCCGGCAACTTCTCCACCCGCCTGTCGTGGGAGTACCTCCACCAGTTCAACGCCATCGTGCTACTGGACTTCCCCATGGTCGGGAAGCACCCCGGAATGGAGGACGATATCCGCGCGGCCGAGGCGCTGCTGGCACGGTACGTGGCTGAGGGTGGCGGCCTGCTCTACACCGGCATCACCGAGTACGGGATGTGGGGGATGGAGCGGGGCACCGAGGAGGTCAACCGTTTCCTCGCCGCCTACGACGCGCAGGTGCTGTCCGAGCAGGTCGAGGAGCAGGACCCCGGCCTCCTCCTGCCCAGCTTCGGGATGAGCGCGCTGGCGTGGACCGGCAACGTGCAGCCGCACGAGGTAACCGAGGGCGTGCGCGGCCTGCTCTATCCCGTGGACTTCGCCTGGGCCTACTACACGCACCCGGTGCAGGTCGGGGACGAGTGGGACGTCCTGGTCAGGGCCTCTCCGAGCGCGCGCACCATCACCACCACGCTCGGCAAGAGCGACGATGAGGCCGTCGAGCCCGGCTCCCTGTCAAGCGAGCCGGCGCTGGTCGCGGTGCGCCAGGCGGGCGCGGGCCGGCTGGCGCTGTGGCCCACCGTTGGCTCGGCCTACATCATCGACGGCTACCACCCGTTCTGGGGCGGCGGCCTGATCATGGAGGGCACCGATCAGCGCAAGCCCTCGGATGCGCGGGAGCTGCTGCTGAACCTGCTGGGCTGGCTGGGCGAGCCGTCGCGCGGGACGCTGGGCGGGGTCGCGGTCTGGCCGCCGCAAATCGAGATAGGCGACGAGGTGGGCTTCCAGCGCATCGACTGGGACGAGGTGGAGATCACGGGACGCATGATCCCGAACGCCTACCGTGGCCTGATCGGCCTGCAGAGCGACCTCTCGGTCGGCGAGGCGAGCCCCGAGGAGCTGATCGCGGCGGCGCGGGAGGCCGGGTACGACTTCGCGGCCTTCACCGAGGACCTGGCGACGCTCACGCCGGAGGGGTTCGCGCGACTCAAGCAGGTCTGCCTGGCCGCGTGCGATGAGGAGTTCCAGGCTTACCCCGGCTGGCTGTACCACGACGAGTCGGGCAACTCGTGGACGACCTTCGGCCACCGGCTCGAGTGGCCGGATGACGACTGGTTCGTGCCGGGGCAGCCGGGGGCGCTCGTGAAGAACAACCTGGTCTTCCGGGGCTTCGGCTTCCCGCCCTTGATCCTCACCGACGCCGGGCACAACCCCGAGCCGGCCTGGTTCCAGGGCAACTTCAAGGGCATGGCGGTGCTGACGTTGCGCGGCGGCGAGATCGTCGATGACGCCACCGAGACCTACGTCGGCCTGCAGGACCGGGGCTTCGCCCTCTTCCCGGTCATCGTCAACTTCGCCGGCTCGCCCGCGCAGGTGCAGGCGGCGGCCGCCGCGCCCTGGCAGACCTGGGTGCGCTGGTGGGAGCTTGAGGACGCCATCAGCGCGCTGACCCTGAACAGCGCGATGCACCAGGGCCGGTACGTCTGGCAGCGCACGAGCTTCGTCTCGGGCGGGCCGCTCATCGAGGACTTCCGCGTCTACAACTTCGGCTCGGCGGACCTCGCGATCCCCGAGAACGACCGCTACCGCATCCACGTGAGCCTGTCGGCGCCGACGGGTCTGCGTGAAGTGGCGATCTACGACGGCCCCGAGCTGTACCGGCGCGTGCTGCTTGACGGCGAGCAGGAGTGGACGGGGGAGTTCGAGGGCTATCAGGACAAGAACCGACAGTTCCTGGTGGTCGCCACCGACGAGGCGGGCGGCAAGCTGATCAGCGCGGTCGGCTGGACGATGACCCAGGAGGCCAACGTCGTTCGCTGCACCGACAACCTGAACACCTACCTGTCCGGCAAGTTCGAGGCCGTGAACTTCTTCGCCCCGCGCGGGCTCGAGTCTTACATCGATCAGCAGGCGGGCAACGGGGTCTTCTTCCCGCTCGACTTCACGGACGAGACGAAGCGCCCCGCCGTCGATCAGCAGCTCCCCCTGGTCGGGCGCTTCGGCTGGATCAAGGACGACGTGCTCACGCATTCCTATCCGCCCGACGCGAGCGGGAACTGGAACAGGAACGATGAGCCACTGCCGGCCACGCCGCTGAGCATCTGGGAGGGTCGGACGCGGCAGGTCGTCTTCGCGCCGCGCGCGGGCTCGACGACCGTGTACCTGATCGAGGGCGACTACACGGTGCTACGCGATGCCGAGATCGAGCAGGCGCGCATCCCGGTCTTCCGCTCCCAGTGGCTCACCGATGCCGAGACGGTGGTCGTGCAGCGCGCGCGAGGGCCGGCCGAGGTGAGTGTGCTCGACAAGCGCAAGTCGCGCGTGTTCGGCCCGTTCGACGGCGCCGACTACATCGCCCAACTTGCGCCTCCCGGCGGCTCGCGCGCCGTGATCCCCCTGCAGACCGACATGGTATTCGACGCGATGTGGCAGAGCGCCGGCACCGCCACGCTCATGGCCCACCTCGACCTGCCCTCCGGCCGACTCGCGCGGGGCGACCGCCTCAGCTACCGCTACCTCGCGGTCTGGGACACCGTGCACGGGCGGCCTGACACCGGCTTCGTCGAGGAGGTCTGCGACACGCTGGGCCTGCGCGGCGATCCGGCCTACACGGTGGCGCCGACGCACGGCGAGGTGCTCGACACGCGCTTCGCGCTCCGGCTGCGCGCCGACGGCGGCGGCTTCGCCGGGATCATCTCGCAGGCGACGCTGCCGCTCGACCTGCCGGTGCTCATCGAGGGGCTCAACGACCGCTGGCCCGCGGGGATCCTCTACCGCGGCGACAACGAGCTGCTCGTCCCGGTGTGGCGCTTCAATCGCGTCGGTGACCGCTACGCCGAGCGCGAGAGGCGCCCCGGCGGCAACCAGCTCCTGCGCTTCGCGATCCAGGACGGGGTCGGCATGCTGCAGGTGGACACCGAGCTGGGCGAGCGCGACGTCTACATCGGTAACCTACTCGTCTGCGATCGCCCGGAGGTGTTCCTGGGGCTAGACGACGCGCGCCCGGGCAAGGCCGTCATCTCGGCGAACAACCCGCTGGACGAGCCGGTCACGGTCACCATCCGCCCCGGCCCGGGCTTCGACCTGCTGGGCGAGTTCAGCCACACAGTCACGCTGCCGGCCGGGGGCCTCGCACGCATCGAGCTGTGACCCGCGCGCGTCGGCGGGGTTCACCGGGCTCGCGGTGGATCCCGGCGGCCGCGCGACCGTGTCTCCGGCGAACTGGCGCAGCTTACGCGAGCAGAGGCCGCGGCAGCGGTAGCGGTCTGCTACGTCGCCTTGATCCGCACGCGCGTGTCCGGCGCTACGTCGGCGGTCACGACCCAGTCGGCGCCGTCGCGCCGGATATCGTGCACCTGGCCCTGCGATGGGGCGCCGGCCACGTACTCGGCCCGGCACTCTTCCGCCGCAGGCAGTCCCGTGACGCGGAGGCTCAGGCGCCGGCTCATCACGCCAATCGGCCACTTTCCCGCCAGGCCGAACTCCAGCCCGCCCTCGACCTCCCGCACATCGGTCACGGACAGCGCCCGGCGCAGGGCCCACAGCCTGCCGCCCGAGATGTCGCGCAGCGTTTCGAACCGCCGCGTCAGGTCCTCGGGCGTGAGGCACTTGTGGCGCTGCGGCACGTTCCACATTACCAGGTGTGAGGTCTCGTACAGCCACGCACCTTCGAGGAACTCCAGGCTCAGGTTCCCCGTGCGCAGCTCGTCCTTCCAGTCGTACGCGTCCGAGATCTCTCCCGACGCGACCATGAAGTTCCCGATCCGGTACAGGTCGAAGCCCTCGCGGTTCGGGCCGCCATCGATGTAGGCGCAGGCGAGGTAGTGCTCCCGCACCAGGTCGATGACCGGCGGGTAGTTGTCCTTGTTGTTGGGGATGGTGAAGATCCGCACCGGCCGGCCGAGCATGTCCTCCAGGCGGTACTTGCTCCACACCACCTCGCGC
>JALGUI010000229.1 GCA_029820915.1 Candidatus Zipacnadia bacterium
CCGATCGTGAAGGACTATCGCGGGCCGGCGCCGAAGGGTGTGGGGCGATTGCGAAAGATCCGGCCAGCGGGAGGACGATATCGTGAAGTTCGCCCTGTGCAATGAGATCTTCAAGGAGTGGGAGATCGAGCAGCAGTTCGAGGTCGCCGCCGAGATCGGCTTCGATGCGCTCGAGATCGCGCCCTTCACGCTCAACGACTGGGTGCAGGAGATCACCGACGAGCAGAAGGAGCGCATCCGCCGGGCCGCGGCGGACACCGATGTCGCGGCGGCGGGGCTTCACTGGCTGCTGATGGGGCCGACCGGCCTGCACATCACCGACCCCGACGCCGAGGTGCGCGACAAGACCACCGCGTACTGCCAGGACCTGGTGCGCTTCGGGCTGGAGATCGGCGCGACCTACCAGGTGGTCGGCTCGCCGGCCCAGCGCGCGCGCAAGGAGGACGTGACCTACCAGCAGTGCTGGGAGTGGTTCAAGGAGGCGATGGTGGCCTGCGCTACAGTGCCCGGCGCCGAGGGCTTCAACGTATGCATCGAGCCGCTGGCGCCCTCGACGAACAACAACTTCCTGTTCAACCACTACGAAGTCATGAAGCTGTGCCGGGAGATCGGCCTGCCCAACGTGGGAGTGATCCTGGACACGTACTCGGGCCTGCAGACCGAGAGCGATCTGCCGGAGGCCATTCGCGAGACCGGCGACCTGCTGCTGCACTACCACTGCAACGATCTGAACGGTCGGGCGCCGGGCTGGGGCGACGTGGACTTCCGGCCCATGATGGAGGCGCTGCTGGACATCGACTACCAGGGCTACTGCTCGATCGAGGTCTTCGACTTCGACCCGGAGCCGGCCGAGCACGCGCGGCGGGGCCTCGCGACTCTGAGGCAGGCCGTGGCCGACGTGAGCTGACGGAACCGCGGGCGCGGCCTGAGCGTCGGTAGGGATGGACTGTGCCTGATCGTATCAGCGGCGTCTCCCGTGCGACCCCACCCGCATGGGAGGCGCCGCGCATATCTGTATCCCGGCAAGGGCGGAGACACGGTGACCGGACTGGTCTACGACGGCATCTTCCTCGACCACGGCGCGCCGCACCATCCTGAGCGCAAGGAGCGGCTGCTCGCGGCCGTCGGGCGGCTCGACGAGAGCGGACTGCGCGCGGAGATGGCCCCGCTGCCGGCGCGCCCGGCGACGCTCGAGGAACTCGTGTGGCTGCACGACCGGGACTACGTGCTCTACGTGCAGGCCCTGTCCGAGGCGGGCGGGGGCGACATCGACCTGGACACGATCGCCACCGCCGCCACCTGGGACGCCGGCTGCGCGGCCGCCGGGGCGTGTATCGACGCGGCGCGCTCGGTTCACGCGCGCGAGGTGGACAACGCGCTGTGCCTGGTGCGCCCGCCGGGGCACCACGCGCGACTGGGCACAGGGATGGGCTTCTGCTTCTTCAACAACGTGGCGCTGGCGGCGGAGGCGCTGCTACTGGACGGCGCGTCACGCGTCGCCATCGTGGACTTCGACGGCCACCATGGTAACGGGACGCAAGAGGCCTTCTACCACCGTGGCGATGTGCTCTACATCTCGCTGCACCAGGCGCCGCTGTTCCCGGGGACGGGCTTCCTGGAGGAGGTCGGCGTGGAGGACGGCTTCGGAACGACCATGAACCTGCCCTTCGCGCCGCAGGCCGAGGACATCCACCACCTGCGGGCCTTCGACGAGATCGTGCTGCCCGCGCTCGCCGGCTACGAGCCCGAGGCGATCCTGGTGTCGGCGGGATATGATGCGCACTTCCGCGACCCGATCGTGCAACTGCTGCTGACCGCGCGCGGGTTCTTCCTGATGACGGTGGGCCTGCTGACCGCGGCGCGCGACCTGTGCGAGGGCCGGCTCACCATGGTGCTCGAGGGCGGCTACGACCTGGAGGTCGGGCTGCCCGAGTCGATCGAGGCCACCGCGTGCGCCCTGATGCGCAAGGCCGAGCGCGACTGGACAGGCCTGCCGGGGGAGCCGCACCCGGAGATGACGGCGCGCGTGGAGCGGACGCTCGAAGACGTCATCGACGCACAGAGCCAGAGTCCCCTGATGAGCTGACATGGACGCGCACACGCTGAAGGTTCTCGAATACAGCAAGGTCATCGCGCGGCTCGCCGACCTGTGCGCGTGTTCCCTCGGGCGCAACCGGGTCGAGCGCCTCATGCCGCGCAACGATGAGGCGTGGGTGCGCGAGCGGCTGGCGGAGACCGCCCAGGCGCGCATCGTCCTGCAGGAGCAGGGACGCGCCCCCTTCGGCGGCGTGACCGACATCGGCGAGCTGCTCAAGCGCGCAGCGGCGGGCCGGGGTCTGGACGGCCCGGAGATCCTGAGCGCTACCGCCTGCGCCCGCGCGGCGCGGCTGCTGGGCGAGTACTTCGACGCGGCCCGGAACGAAGCCCCCGATCTCACGCAGTTCGCCGGGCGGCTGGGCGTCTACGAGGAGCTGGAGGAGCGCGTGGAGCGCGCCCTCGACGACGAGGGCCAAGTGCGCGACGACGCCTCGGACGAGCTGGTGCGACTGCGGCGGCGCGAGGAGGACCTGCGCGCCGACCTGCAGGAGCGACTGGAGCGTGTGCTCGACGGCGCGGCCCGCAGTGGTGCCGCGCGCGAGCGCATCGTGGTGCAACGGCAGGGCCGCTACTGCATCCCCGTCGCCTCGCAGCATCAGGGCCGCGTTCCTGGTCTCATCCACGATCGCTCGGACAGCGGCGCCACCGTGTTCATCGAGCCCCAGGAGGTCGTCGAGCGCGGCAACCGCCTGCGGGAGACCGAGCTGGCCATCGAGGACGAGATCCGGCGCATCCTGCTGGAGCTGTCGGGGCTCATCGGCATGCGCGCGGCGGAGCTGGAGGCCGACCAGCGCACCCTCGGGGTCCTCGACTTCATCCTGGCCAAGGCGCGGCTGGCCCGGCAGATGGGAGCCACGAATCCCGCGGTGCGCGCCGACCGGCGCCTCGACCTGCGCCGCGCCCGCCACCCGCTGCTCACCGGCGACGTCGTGCCCATCGACGTGTGGGCGGGCGAGGACTTCACCACGCTGATCATCACCGGCCCGAACACCGGCGGCAAGACCGTCGCCATCAAGACCGTCGGGCTGCTGACGGTCATGGCGCAGGCGGGCCTGCACATCCCGGCCGACGCGGGCAGCGAGGTGTCGATCTTCGAGGAGATCTTCGCGGATATCGGCGACGAGCAGAGCATCGAGCAGTCGCTCTCGACCTTCAGCTCGCACATGACGCAGATCGTCAAGGTCCTGCACCGGGTCGCCGCCCACGAGCGGCGGCACCGGCGCAAGGGCGTGGACGCGCCGGTCAACGCGCTGGTGCTGCTGGACGAGATCGGGGCGGGCACCGACCCGACGGAGGGCGTGGCGCTGGCGCAGGCGATCATCGAGCAGCTCCACGCCGCCGGCTGCATCACGATCGTCACCACACACTACAATGACCTGAAGGCCTTCGCCTACACCACCGAGGGCATCGAGAACGCGTCGGTCGAGTTCGACGTGAAGACGCTGAGCCCGACCTTCCGCCTGCTCATCGGCGAGCCCGGGTCGAGCAACGCGGTGCAGATCGCGCAGCGGCTGGGGCTGCCGCGCGCCATCACCGGACGGGCGTCGGAGTTCCTGGACCCCGATCAGATCGCCTTCGAGGACCTGATCCGCCAGGTCGAGGGCTCGCGGCGGGCGCTCGACCGGCAGCGCACCGAGGCCAGCCGCGCGCAGGCGGACGCCGAGCGAGTGCAGCGCGAGCACGAGGAGCGCGTCGAGGAGCTCGAACGCCAGCGCGAGCAGTCGATCGAGGAGGGCTTCGAGGAGGCGCTGGAGATCGTGCGCGAGGCGGAGGAGGAGGCGCGGGCGATCATCGCCGATCTGCAGCGCCAGCCAAAGCAGTCGAAGGTCACCGAGGAGGGCCGCCGGCGCCTCGCCGAGATGCGCCGTCAGGCCGAGCAGCGTCGTGCCGGGGCTCGGCATGAGCGCCGTGAGCGCGAGGAGCAGCGCGAGCGCGCGCGGGCGGCGGCCGACGAGCCGGCCGCCGAGGCGGAGGAGGCCGCGCGGCTTCCCATGCACGCGGGCAGCCGCGTTCATGTGCCGTCGCTCGGGCGCGACGGTGAGGTCGTGCGGGCGCTCGACGGCGGCGAGGTCGAGGTGCGCGTGGGCGCCATGACCGTGCAGGCACGCGCCGACGAGCTTGAGCCCGCGCACGAGCAGCCCAGTGCTGAGGCGCAGGAGCTGCACGACCTCATGCGGGCGCGCAAGTCGATGGGCTTCGACGAGGAGATCGACATCCGGGGCATGGCCGTGGACGAGGCGATCAGCACGTTGGCGAAGTACCTCGATGACGCCATGCTGGCGGGCGTGAGCCAAGTGCGCATCATTCACGGCAAGGGCACCGGCGTGCTGCGCGAGGGCGTGCACGAGTACCTGGGCGACCACCGCTACGTCAGCGGCTTCTCGCTCGCGGACATGGCGGAGGGCGGGTCGGGGGCAACGGAAGTGCGGCTCTGAGCGACCGGGAAGCGGGGAACGGCGACGGCAACAGCGCGGGGAGGGGTCTTTCTTGGAAGAAGACCCCCCTCCCCGCACCCCTCCCGCAAAGAACCTTGCATGGCGTCCTCGGGGAGCGGGAGGCCCGCAGGCAGGTGGCGCGCAGGCGCGGAACGGCGAACGGCTCGCGCGGCACCGTGGCGCCGCGGCGCGCCTTCGGCGCACGCGCTGCGCTCACGGTCCCGCGCTCAACCGCCGCACGGCACGA
>JALGUI010000230.1 GCA_029820915.1 Candidatus Zipacnadia bacterium
AGGCGCGCCAGCCCTGGGCTCCGGGCTTCGCTCCGCTCAGCCCTCCGCCCAGGGCTGCTTGACCGGTCGCTCAGTACCACATAGCAACTGGTAGCACTCATGGGGGCAGGTCAACCAGAGGTGAAGGGCTACTACTGTGCGCTGGATGATCCTGAGCCCAGTGCGTGGACGACGAGCACCAGCGCAGCACTGACCAATGTGCCCGATGGCACTCACTGCTTCTATGTGCAGGCCGAGGACGAGGTCGGCAACCGGAGCGCGGTGGGCTCCTGCGTGGTCAACATCGACACCGGCGGGCCGGACGCCCCCACTATCTCGTCATCAACACACCCCGATCCCGGCACTTGGTATCTGAACCCCAATCCTCAGTTCGCATGGACTGCCAGCAGCGACCTGCACAGTGGGATCGACCACTATGAGGTGCGTCTTGATGAGCAACCGTGGGAGAACGTCGGCGAGGTCCGAGACCGGAGCTACGCGAACGTGCCTGCGGGCCGGCACATCTTCATGGTCAGAGCGGCCGACAGAGCTGGCAATGTGGGCACCCCCGGCGCTTTCCCGTTCAATGTCGATATCGGTCGCCCAGAGGTTATCGTCACCGCTCCCGCCGACGGCAGCGTGGTCCGCGACGCCTCGGTGCTCATCAGGGGTACCGCCAGCGATGACACGGGCCTTGAGAAGGTGATCGTGCGTGTCAACGGCGGCGACTGGCTCCGGGCCACCGGTACCGCCAACTGGTGCGCGTGGGCGCCCATCAACCCCGGCGTTGCCAACCTGGTCGAGGCGCGCGCGCGCGACACCGACGGCAAGTGGGGCCCGATCGTGGGCATCACCCTCAACGCCGTCGGTAACCTGCGCCCGGTCGCCATGTTCGCCTCACCGGCCGACGGTGCAACGGTGTGCGACGCGTGCGTGCTTGTGCAAGGCACAGCGAGTGATGACGTGAGCTTGGAGAAGGTGATCGTGCGCGTCAACGGCGGCGATTGGATGCGTGCCAAAGGCACCACCAACTGGTCGGCCGAAGTGGACGTCAACCCCGGCGCCGCCAACCTGGTCGAGGCGCGCGCCCGCGACAGCGCGGGCCGGTTCGGCCCGACCGTCGCCATCACCCTCAACGCGGTCGCCAACCTCCGCCCCGTGGCCATGTTCAGCTCTCCGGCCGACGGCGCGACGGTGTATGACGCCTCCGTGCTCGTCCAGGGCACCGCCAGCGATGACGTGTCCCTGGAAAAGGTGATCGTGCGCGTCAACGGCGGGCCATGGATGCGCGCCAACGGCACCACCGACTGGTCGGCGTGGGTGAATGTAAGCTCCGGCGCCAACTCGGTGGAGGCGCTTGCGCGTGACGTGGATGGCCAGTGGGGTACGACCGTCTCGATGACGCTCAACGGCGCAGGCAACTTGCGCCCCGTGGTCACGTTCACCTCGCCACCGGACGGGGCCACGGTGTATGACGCCGTGGTGCTCGTCCAGGGCACTGCCAGCGATGACACGGGCTTGGAAAAGGTGATCGTGCGCGTCAACGGCGGGCCATGGATGCGCGCCAACGGCACCACCAACTGGTCATTCCGGCCGGCCCTCAAGCCCGGCGCCAACCTCATCGAAACGCGCGCCCGCGACATCGACGGCCAGTGGGGCCCGATCGTGAGCCTCACGCTCATCGGGAAGCCTGACCTGCGTCCGGTCGCGATGATCACCAGCCCGGACGATGGGCTCGACACCTCCGACGCGCAGGTCACTGTAACCGGCACGGCCACTGACGACGGCACGGTGGTCAAGGTCATCGTTCGCGTCAACGGCGGGACATGGGTCCGCGCGACCGGCACTACGAGCTGGAGCGAGACGGTGAACCTGGCGGCGGGGGCAAACCTGATCGAGGCGCGTGCCTACGACGACGCCCGAAACTGGGGCCCGATTGCCAGTATCAAGATGCATCGGAGCGCTGGCGCTGGCTTCGCCGCGGTCTCAGGGCTGACGGTCCAGCCCACTGCAATCGGCGCGGAGGTGGTCTTTGCCCTGTCAGTAAGCGGGTACGTGACCGCCGATATCATCAACATTGCTGGGAGGCCGGTTCGGTCGCTGGTGACCGACCGACTGATGCCCAGCGGAGTCAACGAGCTGTGGTGGGACGGTCGCAGCAACGAGGGTCTCGCAGTTCCCAGTGGGACTTACTTGATCCGCTTGGTCACGCATGCGGCGACCGGCGAGGCGTCGCATGCCATCACGACACTGCAGATAGCGCGATAGTGGCAGCGGCCAACACGTCGGAACCAGAGGGCCCGGCTTCGGCCGGGCCCTCTGCCGCTCATGCAGGCGCCGCGGCGAGCTTCCTTGACAGCATCGCACGCCCTGCGTACCCTTGCGGCTGTCCGGGACACACGCACCTGCACATGAAGCCGCCAGCGCACGAGGAGCTGCAGCATGCACGAGTGGGACGTTGCCGCCTCGAACCCTTGCCCCTTCTGTCGGGAACTCGAAGTCTGTCCCCGCGCCCAGGAGCCCTCCGATCGATGCCTCGAGTTCTGGCCGCTGGGCCAGCCCCGCCATCGCGAACTCAACGACGAGGACCGGGACGGGCAGCGGTGGAAGCGCATCGCGCTGGGCAACGGCGAAGTGAGGAGCATCGTGGAGCAGTGGCAGTCCGGTGCGCAGGTGCAGGACGATCAGTACCTGTGCCTCAGGTCGCTCATCAACGAGGCCCCGACCGATGACGCCGCCGACGGCTATTGGTATGTGTTGCTCGAGATGCTCACGCCCAAGGCATTCAGGTACATCGAGGATGCACTGCAGCATTACGGGATTGGCGAGCCCTCGGACCGTTTCCTGGCGGCCGCAAGCGCCCTGCTGCGCGGCAGCGTCATCGTGGCACGTGAGTCTCTGGTGACCGGCGACACATCAGTCCCCGTGCCCAGTCACTTCGAGCGCATCGTCTTCGAGGGCTTCAAGACCTTCCTCTTCGCTCTCGCCCGCATGCCCTTCCTCAAGCTGCCCCGTGATGACGACGACGCGCTCAAGCAGGGCGTCGAGGAGGAGTGGCGGCGCGTGCTGCGCTACGGCAACGGCTTCCACGGCTTCACTGTGTACCCGCGCATCAGGATCGAGGACCTGGTGCGCTACCAGCAGCTCGGTGGCGGGGACGACCTCGTCTCGTGGAGCATCAGCAACTGGGTGATCTGGAGCATGACCGCCTTCCCGCATCCGGCGCAGACCAGGGCGCCCCGGTTCGGCGAGAGGGTCTTCGGCGATCGGCTCGTCAGGATGTACGAGCCGCTGGTGCAGAGCTACGCCACGAAGATCCGGCGGCGACTGAGGGGGTCCGAGAAGGATCAGCCACTGCCCCCCAAACGCGAGGTCGCCATTGCCCTGAGGGCCCTGCTCAGGAAGCTCATCGACGAGTATGACTTCATGCATGGCAAGCCGAAGGACGCAGTGCTGAGCAGCGTTGGCGCCATCGGCTCTGAGTCCTCGGCTGGATGGCGCGATGAACTTGAGGGCCGCTTCGCCGAGTTCGGCCTCCCGTTCCGCGCTCAGGACGTGGTGCACGTCGGGTTCGCCCGCTACGTCGTGACCAAGTTCCAGGAACACCTGCGCGAGCACTAGCTGTGGTACGAGCCCGACTTCGCCCCCGGCCTGTGGCCAGCGCCAGACTTCGCCGACGAAGAGGCTGGTGACGAGGCCGCCGAAGTCTCCGCCGAAGAGCAACAGCGGGGCTCGGCCGAGGAGGAATGGAGCAGGGGCGTACCTGTGGCCTACGACCGCGACGGCATCGACTACCTCTACGTGCAACAGATGGCCTTCGTCTGCCACGTGACGCAGGAGCAGCTCCGGAACTGGGACAAGCGGGGCTACCTTCCCGCTCTGCGCCTGCGTGACGTCAACCCCGCTGCATCCGGCCCGGCGGCGGACTGGCGCGTCTACCCGAACACGGAGGCGATGCGAGCGGAGATCGAGGCGTTGCGCGACCACAAGCAGGCGCTGCAGGCCGAGTCATGCGAGGGCGCGTTGTCGCGCAAGGAGGCCGCAGACCTGCTGGACATCAGCGAGAGGAGGCTCGATCAGATGCGCGGGGCCGGGGAGATCGCTGCGGTGAAGGAGGGCCACCGCGTCTTCATCCCCGAGGCCGAGATCGAGCGCATCCTCGCGGAGCGCGCTGAGGCCAACTGAGGCGTCGGGGCGCCGCCGTCACTGTGCCGGCGAAACGAGCGCACCCGCGGCGATCGCCGCCAGCTCCCTCGACAGCCGCCCGCACGTTTTGGCGAAGTCCTCGCCCTCGCGCGTCAGATCGATGCCCAAGCTGTGCACGCGTATCTGGCGGCCGTCGACGTCGATGTGGATCGTCCGGCGCGCCGCTGCCTCGGCGCGGATAAGTATCGCATCGCTTACGCGGTAGCCTATGCAGTATGCCAGCATCTGATGAACGTCGGCGCTGCCGGCCGCAGTGGTCGCCTGCTCGTCACCGGCCTCGGCGTCGCAGCCGGTCTCCTTGTACTTCGCGTCGGCGATGCACAGGTCGCGGCCGTCGGCGCCGATCACCATGTCCGGCCGCAGCATCACGCTGCGCCCGCGGTCGAGATGCCGACGCTCTCCCTGCCAGCGCACGGTCAGGCCCGCCCCCGCCAGTCTCTCGGCCAGCATGCGCTGCAGGAAGCGCTCGAAGACGCCCGGCATGCGCAGCAGCAGCGGCAGCATCTCACGCTCGCCGAAGCGATGGGTCACCGACAGCATCTCCAGCAGCAGCCGCGCCAGCATCAGCGGCGTGCGGTAGTGCGCGTTCAGC
>JALGUI010000231.1 GCA_029820915.1 Candidatus Zipacnadia bacterium
GGAGGGCTACGGGAAGCTGCAGGGACGCTACTACCGCGGCAACGACACCTTCGCGCTGATGCGCCGCAGCGCCGAGCGGCCCAATGTGCTCAGCCAGACGATCCGCGGGCTGCAGGCCGGGCGGCTGTACTCGGTCAAGATGATCAGCGCCGACTACGGGGAGCTGCAGGCCGGGGAGTCGAGCAACGTCCTGCACCCGCTGTCGGTGGCGCTGGACGGCTGCGAGCCGGTCGAGGGCACGAAGTACCAGTACCAGGACAGCTACCCGACACGCCAGCGCGTGGGTGAGTTCACCAGGGAGCACCCGCTCTACATGAACCTGTACCTACATGAACCTGTACCGGCGCGTGTTCCGCGCCACGGGGACCACCGCAACGCTCACGATCTCAGACTGGAAGAGCGCCGATGAGCCCGGCGGCCCCGCGGGCCAGGAGCTGATGCTCAACTTCATCGAGGTCAAGCCCTACCTGGCCGACTGAGCGTCGGTCCGCCGCGAGCGGCCGGATCACGTAGCGCAGCGTAACGCTCTCCCCTGCGGCCAGGTCGGCCGGCGCGACACCTCCCGGCCGACGCGCTCGGCCCCCGGCAGGTCCGCCCGCGCCGCGCCGCGAAACCTGCGCGCGCCATGGCCAGCGACCCGCCCCGTGCCGACGACCTCGAGTCCCTCGAAGGCTGCGTGGAGCGCATCATCTTCCACGCGCCCGACGACGGCTGGGCGGTCATGCACCTGCGCAGCGGCGACCGCCGCGTCACGGTGGTCGGCAACGTGACTGAGCCCAGTACCGGCGAGAGCCTGCGCATGTACGGGCGCTGGGTCGTGGACTCGCGCTACGGTCGCCAGTTCCGCTTCGACAGCTACCAGCTCGTGCGCCCCTCCTCCGCCGAGGCGATGATCAGCTACCTCGCGTCCGGCCAGGTCGAGGGCATCGGCGAGGGCCTCGCGCGGCGGCTCGTCGAGCACTTCGGCGAGGAGACGCTTGAAGTGCTGGACAACCGGCCCGAGCGCGTGCGCGAAGTCGAGGGTATCGGCGAGAAGCGCGCCCAGGCGCTCATCAGGGCCTGGCGGCGGCAGTCCCGCATGCGCGAGATCATGCTCTTCCTGCACGAGCACGATATCCACGGCGCGCTGGCCGCGAAGATCGCCTCGACCTTCGCCGACCGCACCATCGAGGTGCTCGAGCGCGACCCGTACGTGCTGGCGCGGCGCATCCGCGGCGTCGGCTTCGTGACCGCCGACCGCATTGCGCGCTCCGTCGGCATCGCCCCCACCGACCCCTCGCGCCTGCAGGCCGGACTCCTGTACTGCCTCCACGACGCGACCGGCGAGGGCCACCTGTTCCTGCCGGAGGGCGTGCTGCTCGACGAGGGAGAGCGGCTTCTGCAGGTCGAGCGACCGCTGATCGAGCGCGCGCTGACCCAGCTTACCGAGGCGGACGAGGTGGCTCCCGAGGAGGCCGAGTACGGGCGGGTGGTGTACCTGCCGGACCTGCTGGCGGCGGAGCGGGAGGTGGCGGCGCGCCTGCTGGGACTCGCCGCCGAGCCGCTGCCGGGCGCGCCTCCGCCGGACCAGACGCGCGACTGGCTGGGGCGGCGGGGCGAGCTGGCGGGCGTGATCCTGTCGGCCCAGCAGACCGAGGCCGTATCCGGGGCGCTCTCGGAGCGCGTCACGGTCATCACGGGCGGGCCGGGCACCGGCAAGACCACGATCGTGCGCGTGATCGTCGCCGCCTGCAGGTCCCTGGGCCGGGACGTGGCGCTGGCGGCCCCGACCGGGCGCGCGGCCAAGCGCATGGCCGAGCTGGCCGGGGCGGACGCATCCACCATCCATCGCCTGCTCGCCTGGGACCCCTTCAAGGGCAGCTTCACGCGCAATCAGGACGAGCCGCTGGACATGGACACGCTGGTGATCGACGAGTCGAGCATGATCGACCTGCCCCTGGCGCGTGACCTGCTGCGGGCGCTGCCCGACGACGCGCAGATCATCTTCATCGGCGACGCCAACCAGCTCCCCAGCGTCGGCCCCGGCAACTTCTTCCGCGACCTGTGCGCGGCCGATGCCGTGCCCGTCTTCACGCTGACCGAGATATTCCGGCAGGCCGCCCGGTCGCTGATCGTCGAGAATGCCCACCGCCTGATCCGTGGTGAAAAGCCCGTGCTGGTGCCCTGGAAGCGGCGCCGAGGTGAGGACTGCCTGTTCGTGCACGTGCGCGACCCTGAGCGTGCCGCCGACGCCGTGATCCGCGCCGTCACCCGCGAGCTGCCACCTCTGGGCTTCGCGCCGGGCGGTGTACAGGTCATCACTCCGATGCACCGCGGGTCGCTGGGCGTGACCGCGCTCAACCGCCGGCTGCAGGAGAGCCTGAACCCCGGCGGGCCGCGCAAGGCCGAGGTGCGCCACGGGGACCTCATCCTGCGCGAGGGCGACCGGGTGCTCCAGGTCGTCAACAACTACGACAAGGCGGTGTTCAACGGTGAGATCGGGCGCGTGGTGCGCGTCGATGCCGCCAACCGCTACGTGACCGTGGCCTTCGAGGACGACGAGGTCAGCTACGACCAGTCCGACATCGACCAGCTCCAGCTCGCCTACGCCATGACCATCCACAAGTCGCAGGGCAGCGAGTACCCGTGCGCGGTCATCGTCATGCACTCGACCCACTACATCATGCTGCGCCGGAATCTGCTGTACACCGCGCTGACGCGCGCCGAGGACCTGGCGGTGATCATCGGCAACAGCCAGGGAGTGATGCGGGCGGCCCAGAACGCGGAGGAGCAGCGCCGCTTCACCCGCCTGGCCGAGCGGCTGCGCGGCGAGGCGCCACTGGCGGGCCAGGCGGGCACCCTCGCCCTCTGAGCCGCGGAGGACCGGGCCCCCGCACAGCGAAGGACTCCCCGGCACACCGATCCCACCGAGGAAGCTGAGCGCTCATGGCCGACGACACCGTTCCCGCCGACCGCCTGGCCGAGGCCAACGTCGAACCGCCGACCGCGATGGCCGGGATGCGCGACACCTGGCGCGTCACCTTCGCCGGGCTCGAGGTGCCCGAGGGCGGCATCGTGCGCCTGCGCCTGGGCGGCGGGCGCGACAACAAGAGCGACTGGCGCCGCCCGCAGGTCGATGACCCGGCCGCCGACGAGTACGCGACCGCGACCTGCTCGGGAGCCGCCGATCTTGAGGTGCGCGCGCCACGCTTCGAGGAGGTCGCGGACATCGTCGTGGACATGGCGGTGGCCGGGGCGCCGCTGGCCAGCGAGGACGAGATCACGGTGACGCTCGGCGACACCTCCGGCGGCGGCGAGGGCTCGACCCCACAGACCTTCTCGCAGCCGGACAAGGTCCTCGACGTGTTCGTGGCCGAGCTACCGCCCGAGGGCGAGGAGCCGACCTTCCGGCGGGCCGAGGGCGCCCCCACGCTGGACGTGGTCGGTGGGATGATGGACCGGCTGCGCGTCTTTGGTCCGCCGACCGTCCCGGCCGGCAAGAAGTTCTCGATAGCCATCAAGGCCGAGGACGTGTTCGGCAACGTCGCCTCCGTGTACCAGGGCGAGCTGGAGCTGCGGATCACCGACGACGAGCTTGCGACCGGCCCCGAGGAGGCCGAGTTCCCCGCCCCTGGGGGGGGCGTCGTCACCGTCGAGGGCTTCAAGGCGCTCAGCCGCGGGCTGTTGCGCATCATCGCCACCGACCGCATCAGCGATATCAAGTACGTGTCGAACCCGGTCCTGGTCACCCGCTACGACCAGGCGCAGCTCTATCTCGGCGTCATCCACGGCCACACAAGCTGCTCGGATGGCCTGGGCACGGTCGAGGATTACTACGCGTGCATGCGCGACGACAATCGCCTGGACTTCGGCGCGGTCGGCGACCACGACCACGACTGGGAGACCACCGACGACGATTGGGCCGAGATCCAGCGCGTCACCGCCGAAGGCAACGAGCCGGGCCGGTTCGTGACGCTGCTGGGCTACGAGTGGGCGAAGTGGCGCAGGGACGGGGCCGGCGACCGCAACGTCTACTATGACGCGGATTACCGGCCCATGTACCGCTCGGGCGACGAGCACTACCCGACGCCACCGGAGCTGTTCGAGGCGCTACAGGACCATCGCGCTATCGTCATCCCGCACCACCCGGCCTCCACCGGCAACTTCTGCGACTGGTCCGACCACGATCCGGACAAGGAGCGGCTCGTCGAGATCTACTCGATCTGGGGCAGCTCCGAGCGCTCGGTCCATGACGGCAACCCGTTCCCGATGCGCCCGACCGGCCTGCCCCGGTCCGGCTTCGTGGGGGTGCCCATGGACAGCGGCGAGCGGCCCGAGGGCTTCGTGCAGCGCGCGCTGGCCATGGGCCGCCGCCTGGGCTTCATCGGCGGCGGCGACGACCACGACGGCCACCCCGGCGACCCCATCGCCACCGGCGCCGAGCCCTTCCGCTACCGCGACGGCCTGATGGGCGTGTGGGCGCCCGAACTGACGCGCGAGGCCACCTTCCAAGCGATGTACGATCGCCACACCTACGCCACCACCGGCGCGCGCATCATCGTGCTCTGCCGCCTCAGCGGCGCCTTCATGGGCGATGAGGTGCGGCTGGCCGACCGACCCGAACTCGCGGAAAGGCGCGACCTTGAGGCCTTCATCGCGGGCGAGGCGAAGCTCGCGCAGGTCGAGGTCATTCGCAACAACGAGGTCGTGCACAGCTTCCGCCCCGAGGGCTCGGAGACCACGCTCGAGTGGACCGACGACGAGCCGCTCGAGCCGCTGGCGCTGACGCCCTGCGACGAGGGCGAGCCGCCCTTTGTGTTCTACTACCTGCGCGTGCTGCAGTCCGACGGTGAGATGGCGTGGGCGAGTCCGGTGTGGGTGCTGCTGTAGGACGGCGGGCCGGCTTCGTTGCGACTGCTCCGCAGTCGCCCCTCAGGCGGCCCCTCCGACGGCATGTGCTCGCGGCGCATGCCGCCGGGATGTGACCCCGGCACCCCGCGCCGGCGCTCCGGCCC
>JALGUI010000232.1 GCA_029820915.1 Candidatus Zipacnadia bacterium
CCACAGCCCTTCGCGCTCCGCGTCGGGCGCGACCGCCATGTAGACGGCCTTGTAGCGCTCCCGCCCGGGCGCTATCGGGTCGATGAAGCAGGTGAAGCCGTCGAACCCGGTCTGACCCGGCGCGTCGATCTCGCAGCGCGAGCACTCCCGCCACTCGAAGCCATCGTCGGACTCCCGCGCGCAGATCGCGACCGCCTCGGGATCGCCGGTACTGTAGGCGCCGATGTCCTGGCCGGACGGGTAATTGGGCTCGAGGCGCCACGAGCGGTAGACGCCGCCGTCATGGATGACGCGGCCCACGGGCGTGCCCTCGGGAACGGGGTCGGTCTTGCGGGCAGGCCGGGCGGCCAGCCGGATGCCGCGCGGCACGCGCCCCGGGGCGGCCGTCGCCTGCACCGGAGGCTCGGGCGGACGGTTCAGCGGAAGTGCCCCGCCATCGGGCGCCAGCCACTGCAGATCGCCGCACAGGATGTGTCGCACATCGGTGAAGAGCATCTTCTCGGGGAAGCTGTCGCGATCCGGCACACTCATCGCCTCGACCCGTCGATTGGCGTTCAGGGCGACCAACCGGCACCTGGGAGGCCGTGCGCGGTCAGCCCTTGAAGCGCGTCTGCGCCTGCGTACTCCCCTCGCATCCTCCGCCCCCACGTATTCCCTCACCTTCCGGTGACCTCCTGCGAGTCCCCCCGCAAGGTTCCGGCAAGTCAAGCCCGTGGCACGGGGCTGGACATGGCGATCGGCTCCAACAAGGTCCCGGGCGTCCTTGCGGCGCCGGACGAGGCCCGTGCCATCGTGGCCGCGTGGCTCGCCGCCGAGTTCCGCGGGGGAGGGCCGGCGCGGCAGGTGGCGAAGATTCGTGCGATAGAGGAACGCTGCCGGGTCGCTGTCGCCCCAACCGGCACGCTGCGGACGCGCCGGATTCGCTCGAAGTCGCGGCGCCTGGGAGGATGACCATGGTCGAAGCGGCGCTGGTGTGCATTGCGGCATACCTGGTTGGCTCGATACCGTCGGGCTACCTGCTCGTGCGGGCCTTCCGGGGCGTGGATGTCCGAAACTACGGGTCGCGCAACGTGGGGGCCATCAACACGTTGCGGGTCGGGGGGAGGTGGCTCGGCATTGCCACGCTCATCGCCGATATCGGCAAGGCCTTCGCCGTCGTCCTGGTGACGGAGTTCGTGGGCTTTCCGCCCTGGGTGGTGTGCCTGGCGGCCTTCAGCGTGATGGTCGGCCACGCCTGCTCCGCGTGGTTCCTGCTGACGGAGCGACGGCTGTCCGAGGGCAAGAGCGTGGCCTGCCTCCTGGGCGTCCTGGTGGGCCTGGCCTGTCTGGGCCTGTGGCCGTGGTACGTGGCGGTACTGCCGCCGGCCCTGTGGATCGCCGGGCTCGTCGCCCCGCGACTGCTGACAGGCCGGTGGTGGCGGATATCGCCGGTGACCATGGCCGCCGTCGTGTCCGCGCCGGTCACCGTCTGGCTGAGCGGCGTGCGGGGTGCGCCCCTGGGCCTGTCGATCGCTATGGCGCTGCTGATCCTCGTGCGGCACAAGAACAACATCGCCCGGCTCTGGAAGGGCACCGAACCGCGGCTGGGCGAACGTCACTCGGCCGCCGCGGCACAGCAACGCTCCGAAGTGAACGGTCAAGCGCCCGACCCCGGTCGGAGCGCAGATGGCGGTGAGGTGCATGAGCCATGATGGCCACCCCGCACATCCTGACCGGCGCAGTCGCGGGGAAGGCCCTCGCCAGTCGCCCCTGGCTGGCGCTGCCCGCCGCCTTCGCCGGCCACTTCGTGCTCGACGTCGTGCCGCACGTTGATTCGCACACCTTCTTCGGTGTGGCCCAGGGCGGACCGACCGTGCCGGAGGCAGGCATCGCCGTCGCGGATTCCATCCTCGGGTGCGTGATCGTCGCCCTCCTGACCCGATCCCGGCCGTGGCGCGCGATGGCGCTTTGGGGGGCCTTCTGCGGAACCGTCATCGATCTTGCGGACAACCTGCCACCGTGGGGGGACTGGTTCAGCACCTGGCCGGGCACGGCGTGGCTCAGCGACTTCCACCATGGCATTCAGCCGCATCTTACACCGCACCAGTGGCTGCTCGGCTTCGGCACACAACTGGTGACGATCGCCACGATGGTGTGGCTATTGAGGAGACGCGCGGGCGGGTCAGACGTCTGACGGGGGATCGGTCAGTCCGTGGCGCGCCGCCAGCAGGGCGGCCTCCGTGCGGTCGTTGAGGTGCAGCTTGGCGAGGATGCTCGACACGTGGTTCTTCACGGTCTTCTCGCTGATGAAGAGGCGCTCGGCGATCTGCCGGTTCCTCATGCCTTCGCCGAGCAGTTCGAGCACTTCCATCTCACGTCGCGTGAGCTCGGCGAAGACCTCCTTGGCCGCCGCGCGCATCCCGCTGATGCGGTTGAACTCCGCCACCATGCGACGCGTAAGCGGGCCTGGCAGGAAGCACTCACCGGCGGCCGCCGCCCTGATCGCCCGGGCGAGCTGCTCGGGCGGGGAGTCCTTGAGCACGTACCCGTCCGCCCCCGCCTTGATGGCCCCGAAGAGATGGTCGTCATCGTCGTGCACGGTCAGTACGACGATCGCGCAGTCGGGGATCTCCTGCTTGATCTGCCGGGTGGCCGCAATGCCGTCCAGCTTCGGCAGCCCCAGGTCCATGAGGATCACGTCCGGCCGGTGCCGGCGCGCCAGAGCCACGGCCATCTCGCCGTCCGGCGCCTCGCCGACGACCTGGATGTCCTCCTCCGCACCGATGAGCTGGGACAGCGCGTACCGCACGACCGTCTCGTCCTCAGCTATCAAGAGCCTGATCCTGGTCATCCCGCCTGCCTTCTGCAGCCTCCTGGTTCTGGCGCGCGAGCGCGACAGTGAACCTGACCGCCGTCCCCTGCCCGGGGGCGCTCTCGATCTCGACCTCCCCGCCTGCCTGCTCGGCCCGCTGCCTCATGCTTGGCAGGCCGAAGCCGCCCTCGACCCCCGGTTCGTCTGCTACCTCCGAGGGATCGAAGCCTGTGCCGTTGTCCGAGACGACGCATTCGAGGAGTCCGGGGTCGAACCTGAGAAGCACCTTGGCCTCGCTCGCCCGGGAGTGCTTCTCCGCGTTGGTCAGGGCCTCCTGCACGATCCGGAAGGCTGCCTGCTCGACGTCGGGCGGCAGGGAGACCGGGGTGCCCTGGAACTCCAGTGGGGCAGATATGGAGGACCGCCGCTCGAACATCGTCAGGTGTTCCCTGAGACCTTCCACGAAGCCGTGCTGCTCGACCACGGGCGACCGCAGCCGGCGTACCAGGTAGTGCAGTTCGTCCGCAGCCTGTCGCAGCATGAGGCGCTGGCCAACGGCTATGGCGGCGGCCCGCGCCGGCTCCTTCTCGGCCAGCTTCCTCGCCAGCTCCAGCCGCAGGGACATGCTCACCAGGTAGTGCTGTATCCCGTCGTGCACTTCCTGGGACAGGCGGTGCCGGTACTGCGCCAAGGCCACCTGCTCGCGCAGCCTGGTCATCTCCTCCACGCGTTGGACCTCCCGGCGGGCGAAGCAAGTGGCCAGCACGGTCACCACTGTAAGGATGAAGACGCGGCTACTCACCTTGTCCACGTACTCAGGCGCAAGGCCCCCGGGCCAACTGGCCGCGACGTACAGGACGCCGCTCGCCAGGCCGACCAGAATGGTCCCGCGCGGGCGGCGCAGAATGGCATAGGTGGTGAGGGGCCAGAAGTACACGAGGGCGGCCTCGCTGTCGATTCCTCCGGTGAGGCGTACCACTCCACTGATAATGATGAGGTCCACTGCCACCCAGAACGGGTCCCATCTGCCGGTGGCCTTCCCTGCAAGGACGAGGTAGGCCCGCACTCCGACGTAGCACAGCGCCGTAGCGATCAGCGCATAGAAGAGGGGGAAGCTCTCCACCCGGTCGCGCACCTGGCTCAAGCGCACCCAGAACAGGCCGTACAGCAACATGGCCGCGTAGAGGCCGAAGAAGACGGCGGCTCTGCCCTTGTCCGTGGCCATTCGTCGCGCCTCCTTGTGCCTCCCGGCTGCGACTCATCATCAGATTCGTCGTCGCCGCGTACTTCGCCTGCAGCTCCAGCCCTGGGAAGCGCCCCAGCTCTCCCGGGTCGGTCCTCCCGGGTGCCGGAGAACCGGGCCCCGCCTCGATCGCAGTTGGTCCTCCCGGCCCATGTCCCCATCCACGCCGGCGGGTACGCTTCAGGCAGACGATCTCCTCCGACCACTCGGCGGGAGCTCGTGTCGGGAGCCGGAGCACGCGGCCGGCGCAGGGACAATGACATGACGCGCAACGGAGAGACCAGACATGTTCGACACACAGATGTCCAGAACCGGAGACATCGTGCGCGAACGGTCTGATGCGGATCCGCCCCGGGTTCGATGGTGCGGCCGTAGAGGGCATCTGGTGGTGAGCGTGTAACCACTACGAATAGACGTCTCGTTGCGTGGCTATCGTGACCGAGGGAGGCGGGCAATGAAAGTAATCGTTCTGGGCGGAGCAGGCGACATGGGCAGCCGGGCGGTTCGCGACCTGGCGGAGCAGGCGGACGTCGAGTCGCTGGTCATCGGCGACTACAACGAGGAGAGGGCGCAGGCACTCGCGCGAGAGCTGGACGACCCCCGAGTGCGGGCGGTGAAGGTGGACGCCAACGACCACGAGGCGCTCGTGGCAGCCATCGAGCCGCACGACGTCGCGGCGAGCGCCGTGGGGCCGTTCTACG
>JALGUI010000233.1 GCA_029820915.1 Candidatus Zipacnadia bacterium
AGGCCACCCCAACGCGGGTGTCGAGGGAAATGGAGGGCACCATGGAATACCGAACCCTCGGCCGAACCGGCCTCTCAGTCAGCGTCATCAGCCTCGGCACGGAGTATCTCCTCGGCGTGCCGCCCGAGCAGGCGACCAGCGTGATCCGCCGAGCCGTCGAGGAGGGGATCAACTACTTCGATCTCTTCTACGCGCAGCCCGCGTTCAGGGACACGATGGGCGAGGCGTTCGGTGGCCTGCGCGATGGCGTCCTCCTCACGGCTCATCTCGGAGCAGGCGAGAAGGATGGGCAGTACGAGCGGACTCGCGATCTGAAACGCTGTGCCGATTACATCGAGGATAACCTCTACCGGTATCGTACAAACCATGTGGACGTGCTCTTCCTGCACAACTGCGACGAGGTCGGCGATTGCGACGCGATCTTCGCCCCTGGGGGTCTCGGTGATATGGCCGAGCGCTACCGACAGCAGGGCAAGGCGCGCTTCATCGGCTTCAGCTCCCACAACGTGGACGTCGCCCTCCGGGCGATCGAGACGGGCCGCGTGGACGTGCTGATGTTCCCCATCAACTTGACCGGCCACGCCACGCCGGGCCGCCGAGAGCTGTTCCAGACATGTGTCGATCGGGGAATCGGGCTCGTCGGGATGAAGCCGTATGCCGGCGGGAAGCTTCTGGAGGCGCAGCCCGAGCCAGGGGTCGATCGTCAGGCGGTAACGCCCGTGCAGTGTCTCGCCTACGCCGTCTCGCAGCCGGGCGTGACTGCCGTGGTGCCCGGGTGCAGCGACCTGTCCCAGCTCGAGGACGCCCTGGCCTGGCTGACTGCCAACGACGCCGAGCGGGACTTCTCGTCGGCGCTCGCCGGACACGGGCAGCTCCGTTCCGGCGAGTGCGTCTACTGCAACCACTGCCTGCCCTGCCCGGCCGGGATCGACATCTACTGCAACCACTGCCTGCCCTGCCCGGCCGGGATCGACATCGGCGCCGTCATGCGCCTGCTGGACCGGGCGCGCGTGCAGACCACGCCCGATCTTCGTCGTGAGCACGCCGCACTACCGGCCAACGCTGCCGACTGCACGCAGTGTGGCGCCTGCACGCCGCGCTGCCCGTTCGGTGTGGATCCGGCGAACTCGATGGAGCAAGCGGCGCATCTGCTCATGGGCTCTTGAGCCGGTCGCGCGGGCACGCCGGCATTCCATGGCGCGGGCTGTAGTACCAGCCTGCCGGTGGTCAGCCGTGACGGGTCTGCGTCCGTGGACGCCGCGGATGACGAAGGCACACTCGCGACCCGCCCCGTACGCTTCACCGCCGGGGAGGTCTTTGGTGGTAGCCTCGGCGAGCGTACGGGCGAAGGACAGAATGGGGTAGTATGGGGCGAGGGAGGGCGAAGCCCGGCCGGAGCCCCCGCAGCGCGTCGCCCCCGCCTCCGCCTGGCTCGACTGCGCCGCCTGGCGCGCGAATTGCGCCGTCGTTGACATGCACCTGCACGTCAGACCGCCGCCCCGGTGCCCGACAGGTCGCCGCAACTCGTTTGCGGCCGGGGCAGGCCGGCCCGCCGCGAGGGCGAACTCCTCATCTACGTGTGTCCGTGGCCTCATCGAGAGGGTCAGGGCGGCGGTCACCCGTGTAGTTCAGGTGCGGTGAGGGCCGGCAGCCATGGGCCCGACTGCATCGCGCAGAACGCTACCGACCCAGCCCGGGAGCTGAGACCGCCATGATGGGAAAAGCCATTCGCATGGAGCGCATCACTCGTCGGACTGATGGACGGACGGTCATTGTGCCGATGGATCACGGGGTAACGCTGGGGCCCATTGATGGCCTGATCGACATGCCCACCGCCGTGGGCAAGGTCGCCGAAGGCGGCGCGGACGCAGTGCTCGGGCACGTGGGCCTGCCGCGCATGGGCCATCGGGGGTACGGCCGCGACATCGGGCTGATCCTCCATCTCTCCGCCAGCACGACGCTTGGGCCCGACCCCAACCACAAGGTCCTGGTGAGCAGCGTCGAACGGGCCATCAAGTACGGGGCCGATGCCGTCTCAGTGCACATCAACCTCGGAGCGGCGGACGAGAGCATAATGCTGCGCGACCTCGGTGAAGTGGCGATGGCGTGCGAGGAATGGTCGATGCCCCTGGTGGCCATGGTCTACACCCGGGGCGACAAGGTCCAGAGCGAGTATGACGTCGGCGTGGTCAAGCACGCGGCACGGGTCGCCGTCGAGCTGGGCGCCGATGTGGTCAAGGTCAACTACACAGGCAGCGAGGAGACCTTCCGTGAGGTGGTCGAAGGCTGCGGAGGCCAGAGGCCCGATGGGATTAAGGTCGTCATCGCCGGCGGCGCGAAGACCGGCACCGATCGCGAGACCATCGACATGGTGGAGGGCGCGCTGCAGGCCGGCGCCTCGGGCGTATCCATCGGCAGGAACGCCTTCCAGCACCGCGCGCCCGAAAGGATCGTCGCCGCCATCGTGGCCATGGTGCATGACGGCGTGACCGCCGCCGACGCGCTCGGCCTCCTGGCGGCGGACTGAGCCTGCCGGGGGCAGGGCAGTCGGTGCCGCGCTCTCGAGATGCTCGCCGCAGACGGGACGATGAGATGGCCGGTGGGAGAGTTGGCTTGCCAATGAAGCAGGTGTGGATCAGGGCTGATCCGTGGCAGAAGGACCTTGTGACCGCGGCCCTGGAGGCCGGGGCGGACGCCGTGCTGGTGCCCGAGGGCAGGAGCGAAGAGGTGAGGAGCCTCGGCATCATACAGACCGTCGCGCCCGACGGCGACCTGCGCCTGGGGGAGGACGTGGTGGAGGTCGAGATAGCCGGCAAGGAGGGCGAGCGCCTCGCGTCCGCTCTGGGCCAGGCGAGGACCGTCATCGTCCGGACCACCGACTGGACGACGATTCCCCTCGAGAACCTCATCGCGGAGGGGGCGGCGGTCATCGCCGAGGTGGCGGACGCCGCCGAGGCGCTGGTGGCGGCCACGACTCTCGAGCAGGGGACGATGGGGGTGCTGCTGGTCACCGATGACCCCGCGGAGATCAAGCGCACCGTGGACGCCCTCAAGAGCGAGGCGGAGGAGGTCCCGCTCCAGACCGCCCGGATCACGACCGTGCGCGTCCTGGGCATGGGTGATCGGGTCTGCGTGGACACGTGCAGCAACATGCGCGTGGGTGAGGGCATGCTGGTGGGCAACTCCAGTGCGGGCATGTTCCTGGTCCACGCCGAGTGTGTGGATAACCCGTACGTCGAGCAGCGGCCGTTCCGGGTCAATGCCGGGCCTGTTCACGCCTATATCCGGGTGCCTGGCGAGAGAACCAGGTACCTGTCCGAGATCCGCTCTGGCGACGACGCGCTCATCGTGGGCCACGACGGCGGCACGCGCACGACGATCGTGGGTCGCTCGAAGGTGGAGCGCAGGCCGCTCCTGCTGATCGAGGCGGAGGTCGAAGGCACCGTCGCCACCGCCATCCTGCAGAACGCCGAGACCATCAGACTGGTCACTCCGCAGGGCCAGCCGCTCAGCGTTGTGGAACTCGGGCCAGGCAGCGAGGTGCTGGTCATGATCGAGGGGACGGGCCGGCACTTCGGGGTCAAGGTCGAGGAGACCATTGACGAGAAGTAGCTCAGAGGGCCGGCGGCCACCGATGCGCGGAGACGGGTGAGTGGGTCGTGAGCAAGCTGACCCGGCGCGAGTTCGTGGCACTCGGACCGGCGCGACAGCATCGAGATCGATGTTGGCGCCGGTGATGCCCGCTTCCTGGCGCTGCTGCCCTATCGGCCGGACGGTGTCACCGTGTCGGCGTCACAGGCCGGCGACCGCCTCGTCGCGGAGGCGGCGGTCACTGCGGGCGTCACGCCCACCGACCACGTGCTGCACATCCAGATCACGCCGGCGGGCGAGGATGGGCCGCGCTATGAGTACGATCGGCAGGTGCTCGCCGAGCACGGGCGCGCCGAAGTGCCCATCCCGCTGGCACACAGCGATCCGTCCGGCGCATGGACGGTCGCGGTGCGCGACGTGGCGACCGGCTTGGCGGCGGAGACCGAGGCCACGGTGAGTGCTCCCCGCTGACCACCTCAAGACGCGTCAGGCGCGGCCCGGATTCGCGTCCGAGCCGCGCCTGAGACCGGATCCGCGAGGTGCGTCTACTCGGCGCTCGCAACGCCTCCTTCGGCGCTGATGGTGACTGCGGACGCGTCCGCCGCGACGCGGTTGCCCTGGGCATCGAAGACCGCGCTGAAGCTGCCCTCGACGACCAGCGCCTCGCCTTCGAGGCGCTGTGTCAGCACCGGTCGGCCCGCGGCGGCGGGGTAGGCGCTGTCCTCGACTGTGAGCACCGAGACGAGCTTGCCGGTGTCGGCGTTGAAGTAGAGGATCGCCGCGCCCGGGCCTGGGTCGCCGAAATACCAGGTCACGGCCTGACGCCCGCGTCCAGCGTCCTCGCGGAGGTTCACCACCTCATCCGCCTCGACGAGCACGCCCACGAGCTGCTCGCCCGGGCTGTCATAGGGAGTGACCTCCAGCGAGCCGACATCGGCCGGGCGGATGCCTATGCGCACGAAGCCCGCATAGCCCTCGGCGTTGTAGGCGCACACGCCCGCGTGGGCGCTCGGCCAGATCGGGTCGAAGCCGCCCCAGTCAGAGCCGGAAGGCCCGATGAGCACGCGCTCCACCTGCACGGTGGGGCTGCCGAGGTGCGGGCCGAGCTCTGCGGCGGCGTGATCTGTCACACGGAAACGAGCGAATGGATGCTCGGTCATCTGCAGCCAGATATCCTGCGTGCCGCCGCCTGGCGCTCGGTTGCTGTTGAGCGCGATGTAGTTGCCGTCGCTCGACCAGGCAGGACGTCTGTCGTCGTACTGGGTCTGGCTGAAGGGACGCGGATTCCCCCCGGTCGCCGACATCACGAACACCTCGGGGTCGCCGCCACCGGCCAACCGCGACTCCCACGCGATCTGGGCGCCCTGTGGATCCCACGCAGGAAGGTAGTCTTCGCGCGCGTTCGTGGTCAGGCGAGTCTGGTTGCTGCCGTCGTTCTCCATCCTGTAGATCTCCCAGTTGGCGTCCCGGTCTGAGGAGAACGCGATGTCGGGGTCGGTGGCGTCAGGCGACCATGAGGGGTAGGCGTCGCTTGCGGCGTTGTTGGTCAGGTTCGTGACCATGCTCCCGTCGTCGTACATGGTGTAGACCTCTTGGTTGCCCTCGCGATCAGAGTAGAACACGATCGATAGGGCGACGGGCGACCAGGAGGGGAAGCCGTCCATGTCGGTGTTGTTGGTCAACGCCTTCACGCCCGACCCGTCCGCGTTCACCACCATGACCTCACGGTCCTGTCCAGGCCATTGACGCTCGAACGCGATCCGGGACCCATCCGGCGACCATTTCGGCCCCTGCTCGACTGCCGTGTTGTTGGTGATCTGCGTGATGTTGCTGCCGTCCAGGTTGCAGACCCAGACATCCCAGGTGCCGTCGCGGTAGCCGTTGAACACGACCCGGTCGAGCAGCGCCTGCGACGCCAGGTACTCGATCTTGGCGCCATGCATGGCCACGAAGGCGCAGTCGCCCGGGCTGGGGATCTCCTCGGCCACGAAGCCCGCGG
>JALGUI010000234.1 GCA_029820915.1 Candidatus Zipacnadia bacterium
TCGAGCCTCGCGCCGACGAGGTCGAACTCGAGGTAGCGCCAGCCCGCGAAGTCCACCCGCCGCACCATGTCGTGCCACATGCCCTCGGTGTCGCGGAGCTGGAACTTGATGCTCTCGCCCCGCGCGTCCCCGTGCACCCACACGCCGATGCCGCGATAGCCGCTCAGGTCCAGCGGCTCGGCGAAGCGCCTGCCGCGGGCCGACCAGCCGCCGCTGTCGTCGCGGGTACTGGTGGCCGAGTAGCGGGCGCTCGCCCCGCCGACCTGCACGGTGTCCGTGCTGCGCTCGAACTCCTGCGTAACGCCCGGCTTGGTGGAGACGCCGCGGTGCTCGCTGTCCCAGACGTACTTCGCGAACTCATTGTCCGGGCTGTCGGCGAAGAAGCTGAGGTCGTCGAAGCTCTCGATGGTGAGCGCCGCCGGGTCATCGTAGGCCGAGCCGGACGCGCCCGAGCGCTCGACGGTGATCTCGGCGCCGAGCGTTGCGCCCGAGCCCGGCCGGCACACGACATCCCAGGCGTTCTCGCGGCCGTCGAGCGCCGTGACGATGCGCGGCGTGACGTACTCGTAGCGCAGCGCCGCCCAGTCGATGTCGCCGTCGGGCGCCCTGCCCCGCACCGGCTCGCCCTCGGTGATGACGGTGGCCTCGGCGCGCGCGGTGCGGTCGTCCTCGGCCTGGCACGAGAACTCGAGTGTGCTCAGGCCCGCCGCCAGCACCGGCATCGCCGCGTCGAGCCGCCCGCGCTCCAGCAGCTCGTAGCGGCGATCGTAGAGCCGCCAGGCGCCGTCGGGATCGACCTCGACGCGCGAGCCGCTGTGCAGGACCGGCAGCGCCACCGCCTCCCCGTTGATGACCACCCGCGGGTCATCGAGCCTGATGGCGGCAGTGGGCAGCGCGCGGATCGGCCCGAGGTGGACGGTGGCGGTCTCGCCGGGCGGCACGTTGTTGAGGAACAGGTTCAGCTCGCTGACATGGTCGCGCCTGAGGGCGGTGCGGAACACCGCGTGCTGGCTGTAGTAGGGCCAGACGTGCGCGCGGTAGACGGCCGGGTCGCGCTCGCGCAGCAGCAGCTCGACGTAGCGCCAGCCCTCGAAGTCGATGGTGACGAAGTTGTCGGCGTAGGCGAGCGAGTACTCGCGCGGGTTGCTGAGCTGGATGTTGAGTATCTCGCCCCTGCCGTCGCCGTACACCCACACGCCGATGGCGTCGCACGGTCCCATGTCGAGATGCGGGTCGAAGCGCGTGCCGACCTTCGCCCACGCGCCGCGCGCCGCGTCGCCCCCGTTCGTGGCCGAGAACCGCACGGCGGCCCTGTCGCCGATGTCTGCGTCCGGCGCCCCGAAGTCCTGAGCCACGCTCTGCCCGTTGGCGCGAACATCGAACGCCTCCAGGTCGCTGAAGTCGGCAAGCAGGAGCGTCCCGTCGCCGTCGTAGGGGGCCGCATCGAACAGCGCGTGCACGGTCAGCCGCGCCGGCTGGTCGGCGTGCGCGTTCGCCACCAGCCACGTCTCCGAGCCATCGTCCAGCCCGGTCGCGACGTGGGCGTCGAAGTTTCGCGGCACAAGCTCCCACTCGCCGTCGGCGGCCTGCTGCAGGTGGAAGTCGCGGCCCGCCCTGGCGAGCTTGCGCAGCACCGCATCGCCGAAGTAGCCGGCCAGCCGCAGCCGCTCATACCGGCCGGTCATCGTCAGGTACTCGCGCATGCGGGCGTTGCCGGGCCGCCCGATGGCGCCCACGCCCTGGATCGACATCGGCGCGTCATTGGCGAGGATCTTGGCGCAGAAGTACTCCATCTCGTCCGGCGTCTCCGCGTCGTGGTGGCCGCCCGGACCGCCGATCACCCACCAGCCCAGTTGCGCCTGTAGCAGCCCCGCGTCGCGGTAGTTGGGGATCTGCTCGCAGTGCATGTCCACGAACTGTTTGAGCGCGAACTTAGGGTGGTCCCAGGCGCCGACGCGGGAGTGGAAGTACCAGTCCCAGTGTCCCCAACTGGAGGCCTCCACGATGGCGGGCCGCTCCAGCCGCTCGTAGATGGCGGTGCGCATGACGTCGGTGGCGTGCCAGCCTCTCATGCCCTCCGCGCCGTCCTGATAGATCTGGTCGAACTCGCACTCGTTGTAGACGCGGGCGATCTGGTCGGCCACCTCGCCCACCAGCGTGGTGCTCTCGTCGGGGTAGAAGGCCCCGTAGAGCGAGAGCAGATGATCGGCGCTCGCGCCCTCGGGGTGAGCCGACACCGCGGTGCCGAAGGCCCCCCGTGTGCAGTTCAGGAAGCCGTACGGCTCCTCACGCGAGATCGCCGCGTAGTGGATCAGCTCCTCGCCGATGCGGATGACGTTTCCCGAGCCGGCGTAGCCCCAGATGGTGTCGTGGCTCCCCGGCTGCTCGACGGTGTAGATGGCGTCGGATTGCTCGTCCATCGGCCGGGCCAGGGCGTAGGTGGCATCGGCGGCGAGGCGCGGGTCGGGCACCGGCGTCACCCACGAGTCGGTTGGCTGGATGCACCCCGTTAGCGTGTGCATGCCCGCCTTCAGCCCCGCCTCGTGGACGCGCCGCACGCACTCCTTCAGCCCCTCCAGGCCGCTCGGGAACAGGCTCTCGCGCGGCTCATAGTGCCCGAGGGTCTGCCACCAACTGCTGAAGTGCACGTGCGTGAAGCCGCCGCGCTTCGCCAGCGCGATCCACTCGTCCACGTTCGCCTCGGACACGTTCGCGAACAGGTACGAGCCGCGGTTGTCCTCGGCGTCCAGCGCCCATGGGCCACCGAGGTCGGACTGCGGCACGTCCTCGGCGCGCACCAACTCCCGCAGCGCCGGCCGAAGCTGTTCGGTCGGACAGGCCACCAGCCCGGCGCGCGCGCCGACGATCCCGTACTTGCGGTAGGCCCGGGCGGACAGCGTCGGCGGGCTCCCGCCGAGCGACACCTGCGTGTCGATGTTCAGCGCGCGCAGGCACACGCCGAAGTCGTCGTCGGCGACCAGCCCCGACATCGGGAAGCGGAGCGGCAGCGACTCCAGTTCGAGCTGCAGTAGAGCCATCTCTTCGATGTCGCCCTCGACCTCCAGCACCTCGAAGGCGAGGTGGCCGCCCATGTCCTCGATGCCAATGACGGCGCTCGCCTCGTCGCGCCCGAAGGTCAGCGCGAGCCGGCCATCCTCGTACGAGCAGCGCAGGCGGCGCAGCATCCTGCCACCGACGCGCGCCCAGGCCACGGGCGTGGGCCGCGCGAGCAGCTCGCGGCCGGTCCGCCGGTCGGTGAGCGCCACGGTGCGGCCCAGGTCATTGATCTCAAGCGTGAAGTCGCGCGTGCCGACCGTCGCCATCACAGGTCCCACCTGCTCCTGCTCGGGGATGATCTCGTAGGGCGCCACCTCGCCACCGGCGGCCACGCGTCCCTCGGAGGTGGCCTGATGGATCTGCGCGATCTCGTCGGCGCCAAGCGCGCGCGTGTAGAGGCGCACATCATCGATGAGGCCCTGGTGGCATTCCCGGGTGCCGTGCCAGCGGCCGATGACCAGCTCGCCGGAGTAGCCGACGGGGTAGTCCCAGTGCGCCGAGCCGACCTGCTCGCCATCAACGTAGGTGGTGATCTGCGGGCGCGCGAAGGTCGCGGCGAGGTGGTACCAGCGGCCAAGCTCGAGCCCCGAGACGAGGTTGGCGCCCGTCTCCGCCCACTGATAGCCAGGGTCGCCGGCGGTGTGGCCGGGCGTGCCCATGCGGAAGCTGCAGGCGCCATCGACGACGAAGATGAGGAAGCCACCGGGGCTCCACCGTCCGCCGGTGATGATGTTCGGGTAGCGCCCGGTGCCCTCCCAGTAGACCCACGCCGACACGGTGAGCTCGTCGGAGCCGTCGAGGCCGGGGATCTCGGGCGCCGACAGCCAGGAGTCGTCGCCGTCGAACCACAGCGCGGTCCCGAAGGGCCCGCGCGCCCACCTGGCGCCCCAGATGTCGGCGTCGTTGGCGTTGCCGGAGCTGTCCTCCGCCAGCGTGCCCTGGGCTTCGTCGAAGCGCCACCACGCGGCCAGGTCGTCCTGGGCGGCACAGTGGCGAGGGCCCGCGAGGAGCGCCATCGCGATCGCGGCCAGCACTGTCACACAACTCATCGTCGTCGCGCGCATGGTGGGGATCACCGTCCAGGGAGGCCGCCCGTGGTGGGCGCGCCTGAGTCGGCTCGGGCCGGTCCATCGGCAGGCGCCGCTTCCCCGCGGCGGGCGGCTTGTCCTGCTCGACGGCGAGGCACGGGGAGCCGAGCGCCCGGTCAGGCAGGGCGCGAAGTGAGGGGCTCGCGGCCGCGCGCGTTCGGGCCGCTCACACGGCCTCCATCGTGGACGGCGGTTTCTTAGTCACGTTGTAGGTGACGCTGACGACGCCCGGCACCTCGGACGTCAGCCGATCCGCCAGCGCCACCAGCCCGTCGAAGGGCAGGCGCGTGGGCGAGGCGGTCCTGGCGTCCACGCTGTCCCAGCACCGCAGCTCCACCTGCATGCCGAACTCCCTGGCGCCGTCGCGCATGCCGGTCACGCGGTCCTCGTGCAGGATCGCCATGTACTGGAAGGCGCCGCACCCGGCCAGCTCCTCCTCGACGATGGCGGTGCAGTCGCGCACGATCTCGAGCCGCTCCCGCGTCGCCTCGCCGATGACGCGAGCCGCCAGCGCCGGCCCCGGGAAGGGCATGCGGTCGTAGA
>JALGUI010000235.1 GCA_029820915.1 Candidatus Zipacnadia bacterium
GCATGGGTGACACGCCTCGCAGGTACGGCTTCCAGACGGTCTTGGCCGCGGCGCTGGCCGCGGTCGCGCTGTGTTCTGTGCCGCCCGCATTCCCGCAGGACGCGCTGCCCGAACTTCTCGGAGGGCGCGTGCCCGACCTCGACCCGAACGCCGCGGGCCTGCCCGACAGCAGCCTGGTGGACCTGAGTTCACTGCTCGACGGACCATGCGGCAGGCGCGGCTTCCTGTTCACCGGCCGCGACGGCAACTTCTACTTCGAGGATGGCACCCGCGGACGCTTCTGGGGCATCAACGTCGCCAAGGCGTCGGTGTTCCAGCCGACCGAGCGCATCGACGCGGCCATCGACGCCATCGCGCGCGCGGGCTTCAACCTCGTGCGCCTGCACCACATCGACGGCGTGACCGGCCTGCTGCCGCCCGAGCGCGCCGGGACCGGCTGGACTTCCGCACCTTCCAGGACGCCGATGGCGTGCCGGCGGCCGATCTGCTCGACCGCGGCGCCAAGCCCTACGCAGTCTTCAACGAGCGGCTCATCGAGCTGCAGATGGCCTACTCCCGAGCGCTGCTGCTCGACCACGTCAACCCCGAGACCGGCCTGCGGTACGCCCAGGATCCAACGGTGTGCATGATCGAGCTGTGCGACGAGAACGGCCTGTTCATGGCGCAGCGCCGGCGCCGGACGCTGGTGCCGCCGTATCGCGAGGAGCTGCAGCGTCGCTGGAACTTCTGGCTGCGCACGCGCTACGAGGCCACCGAGAGCCTGGCGCTGGCGTGGACCGACTGGCGCGGGTACTGCGCGCTGGGCGACGGCGAGTCGCTGGAGGAGGGCACGGTAACGCTGCACGGTGACGCCGCTGAGCCCGGGCAGCTTGCTGCAAGCCTCGGCACGGGCACGCATGCGGCGGGGCGGCTGAATGACCTGTCGCAGTTCATGGCCTCGGTGCACCGCGACTACTTCATCCAGATGACGGGCTTCCTGCGCGACCGGGGACTGCAGGTGCCGATCACCGCGGTGACCGACTTCGAGTGCATCCCCGACCTGCGCTCGGTCCATGATACGCTGGACTTCATCGGCGCCAACTACTACTACGATCACCCGGTGCTCAGGGACGGTCAGTGGCGGCTGCCGATGTACTTCGTCAATCACACGCCGCTGGGTGACACCGAGGGCGGGAGCTTCGCGCCGAAGCTGGCGATGAGCGCGGTCGCGGACCGGCCGATCGTGGCGCGCGAGTGGGGCGTGTGCTGGCCGAACAAGTTCCGGGCGACGGGGATGGTCGAGGCCATCGCCTACGCCGCGCTCCAGGACATCGACGCGATGATTCTGTTCACCTACGACATCCGCCCCGAGGCGCGCCGGCTCGACTTCTTCGACGTCAGCCGCGACCCGGCGCGCTGGGGGCTGGCCGCGCTGGGCGCGCGGGTGTTCCTGCGCCGCGACGTCGCGGAGGCGAAGCACGAGATCGAGGTCGGTTACTCGCGCGTGGACAGCTACTTCCGCGACGGAGAGCGAGCGCTCGCGCAGCTCTACCGCGCATCACATGTCGCGGCCATGCGCGGGCGGTTCTTCGACGAAGTCCACGACGGGGACGCCGACCTGATCGTCGCCTCGGGCCTGAGCAGCGGCGCCATCTACGCCGGCGAGCGCGCGGTCATCAGTGCCGAGCAGCGGGCCGAGGACCTGCTCAACCGCCGGCACGAGGCGACGTTGGCGGAGAAGAGCGGCTACGCCGTGGACACGGTTCCGGCCGGCCGCGCGGTCTTCGAGTGGGGCGGCACGCTGCTGGCGGCCGGCGTGCGCGCCGAGCGTGCCACGCACCCGGGCTTTGCGCTGCGCGCGGTCGAGGCGTACGAGCACTACCGACCCATCGGTCGGTCGCTGGACGGCACGCGCACCTTCGGCCTGCGCGACATGCGCCGCGACAACTGGGTCTACCACGCGCTCGATCCCGAGGACAAGCTGCGCGCGGCGCTGGACGCCTTCGGGCAGCTCTACGACCAGCGCATCACGCACCGCGCCGTGGACACGGGGCGGTTCGTGTCCGACACCCGGCAGATCGTGCGCGATGAGAACGCGGAGCTGCTCGTGGTGAACAGCCCAACCTTCCAGGCCATCGCGGGCGCGCTGGGGAGCGCCGACCGGGCGACCGGACGCATGAGCGTGCGCAGCAGCAGCTCGATCGGCGCGATCTGCTGGCTCAGCCTGGACGGCAAGGGCCCCGAGGACTCGACGCGCTGGGTGCTGAAGATGGTCACTATCGCGCTGAACACCGGCGAGGAGAAATCGCTGCACGTGGGCGAGCGCGAGCGGGCTGTCTTCTCGCTCGACGCCGCCGGCGAGGCGCCCATCACCACGCTGGGCCAGCCCACCGGCGCGGGGACGGTGGTGGAGCTGGCGGGCAGGCAGGTGGCGAGCGTGGGCATGGTCAACGGCTCGTGGGAGATCGTGCGCGACGGCGCCGCCTGGTACGTCTACTGTGACACGCCCGGCGTGGCCATGACGCTGCCGGAGGCGCCCCGACGGGCGACGGCGTACGGCGCGGACGGTGAGACGGCCCCGATGGACTTCGACGGCGCGCTGACCTGGCCCGCCGGCGCGCGCATGGTGGCCCTGCACTGACACGGGGCGACGGGAGGCACAACGATGGACCGCTTCGACTGCGTATCACCCCTCGATTTCCGCTACTACGTCCCCAACGATAGGCTGCGCACGCTGCTGGATGACTACGTGACCGAGCGCGCGCGGGTGCGGTCGGAGGCGATGGTCGAGGCCGCCGTCACGCGAGTGCTCGCGCGCATGGGCATCTGCTCGCAGGAGATCGCCGACGAGGTGGATCACGCCGCCGAGGTGGTGACACCCGAGGAGGTCGCCGAGGAGGAGGCCCGCATCCACCACAACATTCGGGCGCTCGTCAACTCCATGAAGACGCACGTGAGCGACGAGGCCAAGCCCTACCTCCACTTCACCCTCACGAGCGTCGATGTCATCGACACCGCAGCCGCCTGGCGGCTCAAGGGCGCAGCGCTCAACGGCGTGCTGCCGGCGCTCGAGGAGCTGGAGCGGGTGCTCATCGACCTGGCGCGGCGGGAGGCCGACACGCTGCAGGTCGGCCGCACCCACGGCCAGCACGGCGTCCCGATCACCTTCGGCTTCGCGATCGCGGAGTACGTCTCGCGCCTGGGCGGGCGCATCCACGCCATCCGCGCCACCGCCGAGAACCTGCGCGGCAAGATCTCCGGCGCGGTCGGCGCCTACAACGCGAGTGCGCTGATGATCGACGACCCGGAGGAGTTCGAGCGCCAGGTGCTCGCGGAGGTCGGCCTGGAGCCCTCGCCGATCTCCACGCAGATCGTCGAGGCCGAGTTCGTCACCGACTACATGCACGCGCTGGTGTCGTGCTTCGGGGTGCTGGCGAACCTCGCCGACGACATGCGCAACCTGCAGCGCACCGAGATCGACGAGGTGGCCGAGGAGTTCGAGGCCCAGCAGGTCGGCTCGTCCACCATGCCGCACAAGCGCAATCCATGGAACTTCGAGCACGTGAAGTCCATGTGGAAGCAGTTCATGCCGCGCATGATTACGGTCTACTCCGACCAGATATCCGAGCACCAGCGCGACCTGAGCAACTCCGCGTCACAGCGCTTCCTGCCCGAGATCATCGTCGGCCTGCTCGACGGGGCCACGCGGCTGACGAAGTTCATGGGCCGGCTGGTTACCGACCGCGAGAAGATGCGCGAGAACCTGGCCATGACCGAGGGGATGATCGGCGCCGAGCCCGCGTACATCCTGCTCGCCGCGCTCGGCCACCCGGACGCGCACGAGGCCGTCCGCAAGCTCACGCTGCAGGCCCAGCAGACCGACACGCCGCTGGGCGAGGTGCTGCAGGCCTCGGAGGAGCTGGCCGAGTACCGGTCGCAGCTCACCGACCGCCAGCGCGAGATCATCCTCGACCCCTCGCAGTACACGGGCATCGCGGCGGAGAAGGCGCGCTCGATCTGCGACCTCTGGGAGGGACGGCTGGGGCTGGCGTAGGCCCTCTTCCGCGTAGGCCGGGCTTCCAGCCCGGCACCGTTGCCGCTGCCGTTCGGAGCGACGCATGTTCACATGCGTCGGCTGTTGCCGTTCACGTCTTCATGCCACGAAAAGGCGCACGGGCGGGGCGCCCGTGCCACGGGGAAGGCGGCGCTGATTCAGGAGGGCTGACCTATGCACCTGATGGGTCTCGACGTCGGCAGCACCGGCGTGAAGGCGGTCGTGTTCACTCCCGAGGGCGAGATCGTCGGCAGCGCCTACCGCGAATACCCCGAGGTCTACCCCGAGCCCGGCTGGATCGAGCTGCGGCCCGATGACGTGTGGGAGGCCACCCGCACCGTCATCGGCGAGGCCGCCGCCCAGGCCGGCGGTGGCGTCCGGTCGCTCGCGATCTCGGCGCTGGGCGAGGCCTTCACGCCGGTCGCCGAGGATGGGAGCTTCCTCTACAACACCATCGTCTCGCCGGACGCACGCGCGACGAAGCAGGCCGAAAGCTGGCACGACACGCTCGGCGCCGAGCGCGTCTTCGAGATCACCGGCATGCCTCTGCACGCGAGCTTCACGCTCAACAAGCTCATGTGGATGCGCGACGAGCGGCCGGACATCCACGAGCGCACCTGGAAGTACCTGCTCTGGCCCGAGACCATCCTGCTCAAGCTCGGCCTGGAGCCGCGCATCGACCACTCCCTGGCCGGGCGCAGCATGGCCTTTGACGTGACGCGGCGCGAGTGGTCGGCGGAGATGCTCGACGCAGCGGGGATCCCGGCCGGGATGCTCACCGAGCCGATCGCGCCGGGCGAGGTGGTGGGCGAGCTGACCGCGCAGGCCGCAGGCGAGGTCGGCCTGGAGCCCGGCTGCCTGGTGGTCGCGGGCGGCCACGACCAGCC